>JAZLEE010000136.1:0-4427 GCA_045615085.1 Candidatus Aphodosoma sp.
GAGTTTGCGTTTGAGAGCTTCGCGGTTAGGCACAATCAAAGCTGTAGTGAAAGCTGATTGGTTGTTATAGAGCATCACTTGGTCGATGTATTTAGATTTTTCGACCAAAGCCTCTTCAATACCCTCTGGACTATATTTCTCGCCATCGCTTGAGATAAGAAGCGATTTGAAACGACCTTTCACATAGAGAAGACCCTCTTTGGTCATATATCCAAGGTCGCCAGTATAGAGATAGCCATCACGAACAGTTTCGGCAGTTGCTTCAGGGTTTTTCCAGTAACCTTTCATCACGTTCTCGCCTTTGACAACGATTTCGCCCATCTCGCCAAGAGGGAGTTCGCGACCTTCGTTGTCGCAGATTTTGAGTTCAATTGGTTTCACAAGGACACCTGACGAACCGAAACGATAGAGTTCTGGACCATTAGAAGAGATGACAGGAGTAGCCTCAGAGAGTCCGTAGCCTTGGAACATTGGCATACCGATGCCAACATAGAATTTTTGAAGGTCTTTGTCGAGAAGTGCACCTCCACCGATGAAGAAACGGAGTTCGCCACCAAAGTTTTCGCGGACTTTTGAGAAGAGTATTTTGTCAAATAGATTGACAAATGGTTTGAGGAAAATACGGAGACCTTTGCTGTCGAGATTGCTATCGCCGTAATAGATTTGAGTAAGGCGAAGACCGATGTTGAAAAGTTTGACTGCAGTGTTGCCTTTGGCGCGGATACCTTGTTCGATGTTCTTCTTGAAGGTTTTGGCAAGGGCTGGCACTGAAAGGATGAAGTGAGGACGTACTTCGCGAATATTAAGCGGAATGTTTTTGAGAGTTTCCATCGGAGTGCGACCAACTTGGGTAGTTGCCACAGTGGCACCCTTAGACATCATGATGTAGAAACCTACGACGTGAGCAAAACAGTGATCGAGAGGGAGGATGATGAGAGTACGCCAAGTTTGGTCGATATGCACGAGTGTGAGTGCTTGCTCGACATTGGCAGTATAGTTGCGGTGAGTGAGCACGACGCCTTTAGGGTCGGCAGTAGTGCCTGATGTGTAGGTGATTGTAGCAATATCATCGTTTTGAATAGACTGTCCAACAGCGAGGAACTCCTCGAGAGTGTGATTGTTCATCCACTCATCGCCAAGCGACATAACACGGCTATAAGATATTTCACGTTCTTGATATTCATCAATATCATCGAGCACAATAATAAACTTCACTTCGGGAAGTTGGTCTTTGATAGCACGCACTTTTTTGAGTTGAGTGCGAGAAACCATGATGTATTTTACATCGCCATGAATAAGACGGAAGAGTAGGTCGTTAGACTCCTCGAGTTTGATAGACAATGGCACATTCATAGCACCTGCATAGAACATAGCCAACTCGCCAATAATCCAAGCGTTGCGACCTTCGCTAAGGAGCGCCATGCTGTCGCCTTTTTTCACGCCAAGAGCTTGCAAACCAGCACCAAGACGATATACAAGGGTTTTTACTTCGGCATATGTAGTAGGTTCAAACTTTTTGTCGGTTTTTTCAAGTAAAAATGTGTTGTTCGGATATAAACGTACCGATTCTTCAAACAAATCTACAAGTGTTTTTTTCATAAATTCAGACAATTAGTAGCGAATTATGAGTGGTAAAACTCACATAATCGCATTGTTAATACTATTAGAGTGCAAAGTTACTAAAAAATATTAAAAAATGATATATTTATATATTTTTTTTGCATTAAATGGTATTTTTTATTGTTGAATTGAAATATTTTTTGTAATTTTGCATCATGAAAAAGTGTGCATTACAGATAATTAGCCTATGTTTGGCTCTTTTTATTGCTTTCGTTAGTGGTGGAGTGAATATCTATCACTATTGTTGCAATGCCTGCGAAGAGTCAAACCAATTCATAATTCATAATTCACAATTCATAATTAAAAATACCCAATCGGAATCAACTCACAAATGTTGCACACATCAACATACTGAAGAAGAAACAGAAGATTGGAATAATAGCAGAATTGAAGATTGCATAAGTAAATGTGGAGTTACACACATTGAAGCACCTGATTTTTCGCATTTTCACACAGAAAAAGTGAGTTTTGTAGCACCATTGGTGGCAACAATTGAGGCAATTCATAATTCACAATTCACATTTGAAAATGAGACGCAATCTATTGCGTCTCTACAATCCATCAGAGCACAATATTTACCCACAAATCTATCGGGGCGGGCCATAATTGTGCGCAAAGCAGCGTATTTGATTTAGAGAACAAGATTAACTCAATTACATAATTAGTCAAAACAAGACGAATTAGTCAAATTGGACGAATCAGTTAAAATAAATCAAATAATAAATTCCTAAAAAATTCCCTATTATGAAAAAGATATTTCTCACTTTATTGTGCATAGCATATAGTGCATTATGCATGAACGTATTGTCTCAAGAATCGACAGGTGGTACACTTTCGGGTAGCGTAGTAGATGACAAAGGCGAGGCAGTGATTGGAGCCGAAATATTTTGGTTGAATACAACTATCGGTGCTGTTACCGATATTGATGGTAACTTTACGATACCGATGACAGTAGATAGTCACCACTTGGTGTTCAACTACCTATCATACAAAGCAGATACAGTAGATATCACTAAAGCATCGATGCCATTGGTAGTGGTGATGAGCGAAGATACAAAAGAGTTGCAAGAGGTGACTGTGGCTGCACGTGGAGCAAGTACGATTGCAAGCCGTGTGAGCGCATTGCAAACTACTAAAATCACTGGAGCTGAGTTGTGTAAAGCTGCTTGTTGCAACTTGTCGGAGTCGTTCGAAACTAATGCCTCGGTTGACGTGGCATACGCCGATGCTGCTACTGGCGCAAAGACTATTAAATTGCTCGGTTTGTCAGGCACATACGTGCAGTTGTTGACCGAAAACACTCCAGGTGTGCGTGGTTTGGCTCAGAACTATGGTATGGAATATATCCCTGGCGCATGGATGGAGAGCATCCAAGTGTCGAAAGGTACATCATCGGTCATAAACGGTTACGAGGCCACCACAGGTCAAATCAACGTAGAATACTTGAAACCTCAAACTCAAGACCCTATCGCGTTGAACGGCATGGTGAGCACTTCGCTTCGCGCTGAGTTGAACGCTACAGGCGGTTGGGATATCAACGAAAAATGGAGCACTGGCGTGTTGGCTCACTACAAAAATGAGAGCATGGAACACGACACAAATGGCGACGGATTTATGGATTTGCCAAAAGGTCAACAAGCCAATTTGTTGAACCGCTGGTATATGAAAGACGGTGCATATACAGGTCAATACCTCGTGCGTGGCTTGTATGACGAACGCATTGGCGGTCAGACTATGCAATACATTGTCGACAACAATATTACCGATTTTTATAAAACATATAGAATTGGTATCCGCACATGGCGCATGGATGCGTTTATGAAACAAGGCTATGTGTTTGATGAAGCAAAAGGCACAAGTATTGGTATCATAGCAAGTGGGTCGTACCACAATCAACACAACCGATATGGTCATCGCGTGTATGATGGCGTGCAAGGCAACTTCTATTTGAATGTGATGTTCCAAACTTATTTCGATGAGACTGACAAGCACAAAATCACTGTAGGTTTGAGCTTGAATTATGACAACTATAATGAGGTGATGACATCGAACAAAGAGGAATTTTGGATGTCGCCATTGAAAATAGGCAATAGTTTCTATCAAAGAGCAACTCAACATGCACAAACAAACAAATTGGATATGACTCGCGATGAGTGGACTCCGGGTGTATTTGCAGAATATTCATTAAAAGTGGATGAGAAATTGTCGCTCTTGGCAGGTGTGCGTAGCGACTATAGCACTCAGAATGGATTCTTTGTAACACCACGTTTCAACGTGCGCTACTCGCCATGGGAATGGTGGAACCTACGCGGTTCTGTCGGTATGGGCTATCGCTCGCCTAACTTGTTGAGTGACCACGCTTCGGTGTTGCCATCATCGAGAGCAATTGTGATTGAAAGCGACGTATTAAACCAAGAACGCGCAGTAAACGCAGCTGCTAGCACTACATTCTACATTCCAATTGCAGGCAGAGAATTGCAAATTACGGCAGACTACTACTACACTCATTTCTTGGAGTGTATGGTCGTAGATATGGATTCTGACCCACATAAAGTTATCTTCTCTAACCTCACGGAAGAGGGCGTTGAAGGTGGCAAAAAACCTCGCTCGTATGCTGGCAACTTCCAAGTGGAAGCATCGATGGAGGTATTGAAGGGTTGGACTATGACTCTCGCCTACCGTATGTCTGACGTGAAGAGCACTATCAACGGCGAATTGCACGAAAAACCACTTACAAATAGATTTAAAGCGTTGATTACTACATCGTATATGACTCCGCTCAAACACTGGCAATTCGACGTTACAGC
>JAZLEE010000137.1:0-1618 GCA_045615085.1 Candidatus Aphodosoma sp.
TAGGGCAAAGGTTGCTTGAAGGTTGCTTTATAGTATATTTAGAGAGGGGTGGGGGTTATTGTATTTTTATGGGTGTTTTTTTTGAGAGGCAAATTTTTGATGGAAGAGGGGTTTGTTGTTAAATTATCATAAAAAGCATAAAAAAGTTTGTAGATTAAGAAAAAAGTTGTAACTTTAGGGCGAAATTTAAGCAATTCATAATTTTATTGAATAAAGACACAAAAAACATCGGAACATAATTCATAATTCACAATTAAATTGCATATTGTTCAATTATTTGTTGTTTTTGATGGATGAATGAGAATGGTTGATATTCAGAAATTTATAACCTTAAACTATATATGGATTATTTGAGATTTGACAGGCTTGTGATGACTAATCTCGAGAAGTCGTTGGACAAAGAGATTTTGCGCACGAATCGTGCAGGAGCCTATTCGAGTGGTACAATTGTCGATTGTAACACAAGAAAGTATCATGGATTATTGGTTGTTCCGGTAGAAAATCTCGGAGGTAACCACGTTTTGTTGTCTTCATGCGACGAGACAGTGATTCAGCATGGAGCAGAGTTTAATATCGGTTTGCACAAATACGAAGGCGACTATTACAGCCCACGTGGGCATAAGTATATTCGTGAGTTTCGTTTGGGCGCAGTGTCAACTACGATTTATCGTATTGGCGGTGTGATATTGCAAAAAGAGCGTATTATTGTAGAAGGCGAAAATCGTATTATGGTTGCCTATACGCTTTTGGAAGCCCATTCGGCCACTACGTTGCGCTTGCGTCCGTTCCTTGCATTCCGCAGTGTGAATAAGTTGACAGAGAAGAATGATAAAGCACGCACTGACTATCGCGAGGGCGATAATGGTGTGGCATTTTGCATGTATGAGGGCTATCCTGAATTGGTTATGCAAACAAACAAGCAAATGCAGTGGGTGTCTGAGCCAAATTGGTATGATGGAGTAGAGTATTCGAAAGAGGCAGAGCGTGGCTATGCGTTTAAAGAAGATTTGTTTGTGCCTGGATATTTTGAATTGTCTATTAAAAAAGGTGAAACCGTTATATTTACTGCTGGCACAACAGAGATGTCGTCGCGCAGAATGAAGCGTTTGTTCGAAGATGAAAAGGCTAAACACATTGTTAGAGAGGACTTTTTGTCGTGCTTGAAAGTTTCAGCTGAGCAATTCTATAATAGATGTTCGGATGGCACATATTTGTTGGCAGGTTATCCTTGGTTTGGTTATCGCGCTCGCGACCAATTTATTGCTTTGCCAGGTGCAACTTTGTTTGCTGGTAATGACAAAATGTTTGACGAGATTATGAGTAGAGGCGAGGTGGCTTTGCGTGAGTTTATGAATGCTGAGCGTGCAACTACTCGTTTGGCTGAGGTGGATGCTCCAGATGTATTGTTGTGGGCAGTTTGGGCTATACAACAATATGCATTGAAGATGGGTGTTGAGGTGGCAGCTGAGCGATATGGCAATTTGGTGTACGACATAATTAATTATATTCGTCGTCAACAACATCCTAACTTGAAGGTGCATGACAATGGCTTGTTGTTCACAAACGGCAAAGAGCGTCCTGCTACATGGATGAATGCTGTAGAAAACGGATGGCCAAT
>JAZLEE010000138.1:0-2196 GCA_045615085.1 Candidatus Aphodosoma sp.
TTACCGAAGGTATAAACACGTTTTTTGTTTTCCATAAAAAAAACTAATATATATTCTAATAGTGTAATATACTGAATAATATATGATACATAGAAAGTTAGGCACTAAACACCCTACTTATTGTACCTTATACATTTCAAGAGTGCAAAGTTACAATTTTTTTGCCGTTTATGCAATAGTTACAATATGTTTTTTATACAATAAGAATGATTTTTTAACACACCGACAGTTAACATACACATTTATATAGATTCAAAACTATATCGTTGGCAAACTCATACCATTTATTTTACGATATAAATCAAGAGCATAAACATCGGTCATACCGCTTATGTAATCCAATATACTTTGCACTTTCTCATAATCGCTCTCTGCCGACACGTTGTATTGTTGCGGTATACGACTAAGAAATTGTTTCGAATATGCCTTTTCAGGTTCAAATACTGCTTTCATCAATATATCAAGCAATTCGCTAATAATCTTGTAACCAGCTAATTCGATATCCAACACCATTTGCGAGCGATAGATTTTCTTAACTGACACTTTTGAACTATGCTTATAGGCTTCGCACAACTCAGTAGGCAAATGGTCAATCAAAGCACCTTGGAATTCTCCCTTAAGAATAGCCTCCTCGTTATCGACAAACACTTGACTAACACCATCAATCAACACCCCTACAACCGAACTACGAAGATATGATATCTGCTCGTTTTCGTCCGACACCATTTTGAACACTTCGTTCTCCGCACGCTCTCTACGCTTCCGAGGCAAATGTCTCATCAACAACCCTTTAGTCTCATCGAATGTCAAAAGACGCAACTTATAAGCATCCTCGATATCCATCATTTGATAGCAAATATCATCTGCCGCCTCCACCAAATAGACCAATGGATAGCGAGCATATCTATCCTTGTTATTAGGATTGCGAATAATGCCTAAATCTTGGGCTATACGCTCATACGATTCTACTTCAGACTGAAAAAATCCGAATTTCTGTTTCTTTGCATCTGCGAACCTTGATTCATATGGATATTTTACTATTGAAGCTAAAGTAGGATATGTGAGTACAAATCCTCCTGCACGACGACCTTCAAACTGATGGGTCAGTATACGAAAAGCATTTGCGTTGCCTTCGAAAGTAGTCAAATCTGCCCATTGTTCGGGCGTAATATTCAAACGCGAACGATACTCTACCCCCTTACCTTCGGAGAAAAAAGTGCCAATAGCATTCTCACCTGAATGTCCAAAAGGTGGATTACCAAGGTCGTGAGCCAAACATGCAGCCGCCACTATCGCACCTATTTCGTTCAACTCTACAGCCAATTCGGGATGGCGTTTCGACAATTCACGACCTACATTATTCCCTATCGAGCGCCCTACGCACGACACCTCGAGGCTATGTGTCAAACGATTGTGCACAAACACACTACCAGGCAACGGGAATACCTGCGTCTTATTCTGCAAACGACGAAATGCTGGCGAAAAAATTAGTCTATCATAGTCGCGTTGATATTCGGTGCGTCCGTCATGATTACCTTGATAGTAATTCTCCATGCCGAAACGCTTAGTTGTCAATAATTCATTCCATTTCATACTTTAACCAATTTACCTTTTTTTGCATACAAAATATAACCTTCGGTAGTATATCCCATTTGTGTCAATAGTTTAACATACCTTTCGACTTGCTCTTTATATTTATTTTGTTCAATATAACCAAATTTATAATCAAGAACAATCGCTTGTTTTGCATCGTCATCAATCATTATACGGTCGGGACGACATAGTTCATCTTTCTCAATATCAAACATTTCGGTTTCATTAAGAACTTGCCATCGATTGTCGAACATTGATTCTACACCTCGAATGTCAAATATGGCACGAATAGTTGTCTGCAATTGATCTTTCTCACTATCAACAATATAACCTTCATTCAACAAAATACTAAGTGCCGAATCGATATCTTGCTTGGTTTTTATCAACTCAAATAGTCGGTGCATTTTGATACCATATAATAGAGTTGACGAATCTAAACTATCATCGGCATATTTAAATCGTATTTGAGCACGTTCAGCAATTAGTTCTTTTGTTGGTTGATTGTCAGAATTCAACTTCAGAACAACATTTTCCACTTCTGGCTCATTTCCTTTCTTATCTTTTTTATCTTCCTTATCATCCTTCTCTACTATATATTCAGAA
>JAZLEE010000139.1:0-10313 GCA_045615085.1 Candidatus Aphodosoma sp.
TATACAAACAGCTGTAAAAACACACCTTTCTAAGGCCGAAATGGTAGAATGGGGAATTGGTTATCAAATACCCTTCAAACAAAAATCGACAAAATAAGAGGCCTACAACGCATTGCAAACATTGCAAATAGTCACTGTCATGATGGCTGTTTTCTTGCTTGAAGGTAGGGTGAAGGTTGCTGAAAAACAGAGAGATTAACATATAAAATTGAGGCATACCACCCGATTAGGCACTTGCAAAGTTGGGTATTTTTATATGAGAAATTCTATGTTTTTTCTAAAATAAGTAGACAGTTTTTAGGTTATTTTACTAAATAAATAGACATATTCCTAAAAAAATAGTCATTATCCAAAAAGAGGAGTTTTAAGAATAGAAAAAGAACTCGATTACTGAAACATTCAGTTTTCGAGTTCTTTTTATTTTAGTGGGTTATAATATTAGATTTATTTTTTAATAAAATCCAAATTATAAGTAATTTTCACACCAGCGTCGAGGTGACCCATTTTATCAGTATAAGCATTAGTCAAAGACTCAACTTTTACTACACCATTACCAGTAGCATCAGGAGCAGTAACATCGATAGCAGAACCCAATGGATTGTTACTATACATGCTATATACGCCATAGTTAACAAAAGCACCTAAACCAATAGAATTTCCTGATTTAAGTTTAAACTCATAACCAGCCTCTAGGCCAATAGTCATTGTCAACTTAAATTGTTGTTCACCTTTACCTTTTTGCTTAGCTTGCTCTTCAGTAAGAGCTCCATATACAGGGTTATCTTCAATAACAACACCAGTTTCGACATCAGTAACAGTGATATTACCGTTAGTGATAGTTTGTTTATAAGGAGTGTAAGCAGGCAACAAGAAACGAGGACCAGCATTAAAGAAGAAACCACTATTAGTAATCATAGAGAACATTACAGGAACTTCCAATTGGAGTTGATGATTCACCTCATGAATATTATCGGCAGTTACATTATAAATAATTTCGCCATCCGAAGTATTAACAGAGAAAGTATCATCCCAAGGTTGATTACGATTAGTGTTCATATAACCAGCAGAAACGCCAGCCAAGAGACCCAAACGCACTTTATTCTTAGCTGCAGACCAATAGTGAGCATATTGCAAGTCAAGGAGTACGTCACCACCAAGAGGTAGAGATGAAGGTTTAGCCATAGAAGAAGCGAAACCACCACGAAGGCCGATAGTGAAGCGATCCACTTGATAAGGATTAATATCCTCTTCAGCAGGGATAGTATCTTCCACTACAGGAGCAGGCTCAGGGGTAGGTTCAACCACAGGTTCTTCCACAACAGGTTGCTCAACCACAGGTTCTTCTACAACAGGTTCAGCAGGAGTTTCGGCAACAGGAGCCTTCTTCTCATTCAAAGGCATTATCGAACCAATTTTAAGCCAAGAATAAATACCTTTTACCAAGATACCATCAGGGTGATATTTACTACTAACTTGGCGAACCTCATGCACTTGGTCATATACCCAACCAAGGATACGTTCACCAGTTTCATAGTATAAGCTATCCTTGTTGATAACCACAGAGTCACCAACTTCGACAGGAGCACCTGATTGATAAGTTAAAGCTTTTCTTTGAGCCGAAGCATTTACCAAAGGTAGCAGGCTGGTGAAAATCACCAGCAAGCTAACCTTAATAGTTTTTGAACTTTTTATTGACATTATTATATTTTTCATAATCTACTCCTCCCATTATTTAACGATATAACGTAATGTAGTTTTAGTATTAGTAGTTTGAACCTCTACCAAATAATAACCAGCTACACGAGCCGCATCAAATACGAATTCAGAAGCTTGGTCAACGATATATTTATCAACCAAATTACCGACCATGTCATATACATAGATTTCAGTAATTTCTTCAGCATTCAAATTGATGAGAGTTAAGTCATCACTTGGACGAACCACATTTGCAACCAATTGAGGAGATGCAGTTGTTACGGCGCTAGAAAGAACCAAAGATCTCATAACAGTATGACAGTCATCAGGGTTCTCAACTTCAGTGCGAATAATCAAAGCATAGTAGTCACCTGGTTGGATAGTAGAACCATCAGGTTCGTTGTAAGAGTGACCAGTACCAACAACGATATCGTCACCAGCAACGCCATAAGTATCCACTTCGCCAACAACTTTATACCAAGTTACTTCTTCTGGAGTAGGAGTCCATCCGAATTTCGCCATAAAGTCATTCAAATGCACGAGGAATATACGATTTTCATATTTGCTAACAACGAGTATGTTATCCATATCCACGTCATTTTCTGGAGTAGGAGCTTCTACAGTCACAGTAAATGGATTAGATTCGATAGAACCACAATCGCTAGTAATAACATATTTAACAGTAACATCATTTACACCGCCCTTAATAAGGTCATTATTCAAAGCAGTCCAGCTACCATTATTATCAACGAACCAAGTAACTACTGCATTTGGAGCATATAGGTCAGTAGAAACAATATGATCTTCAACATCAGCAGTAGCGTCAGCCACATCCACAGGGTTACCACAAACAGCGATTGGCATAGTGATATTAGCAGGGAGTGTCATCACATAAGATTGGAGAGTCAACTCATAGATAACACTATCGCAAGTAGTACCTACATATTGTTCAGTCACAGAATAAGAACCAACAGCAGTCAAAGTTTCACCACGCCAAGCATATGGGAACTCAGATTCGCAGATAGTCAATACTTCAGTTACAGTTACCACATCAGGCAAGATAGTCAAGTGCAATGTTACTACACTATCGCAACCATTAGCAGCAGTTGTAGTGAATGTATAATCGCCACTTGTTGTATAATCTTGACCATTCCATGCGTAAGAACCACAAGTTACAACAGTTTCTTCAGTAGCTGCAGGTTGGTTGATAGTCAAGTGCAATGTCACAACACTATCGCAACCATTAACAGTTGTAGTAGTGAATGTATAATCGCCACTAGTAGTGTAAGTTTGACCGTTCCATGCATAAGAACCACAAGCAACAGCAGTTTCTTCAGTAGCTGCAGGTTGGTTGAGAGTCAAGTGCAAAGTCACAACGCTATCGCAACCATTAGCAGCAGTAGTAGTGAATGTATGATCACCGCTTGTTGTATAAGTTTGACCATTCCAAGAATAAGAAGTGCCACACATTACAACAGTTTCTTCAGTAGCTACAGGTTGGTTGATAGTCAAGTGCAATGTCACAACACTATCGCAACCATTAGCCGCAGTAGTAGTGAATGTATGATCACCACTTGTTGTATAATCTTGACCATTCCATGTATATGAAGTGCCACAAATTACAACAGTTTCTTCTGTAGCCACAGGTTGGTTGAGAGTCAAGTGCAAAGTCACAACACTATCGCAACCATTAGCTGCAGTAGTAGTGAATGTATGATCACCACTTGTTGTATAATCTTGACCATTCCAAGAGTAAGAAGTGCCACAAATTACAACAGTTTCTTCAGCAGCCACAGGTTTGTTAACAGTCAAGTTCAAGATATTGATAACAGAGTCGCAACCAAATGCAGTTTTCACAGTGTCGCGATATTGACCCGCTACATTATAACTATTACCATCGATCCAAGAATAAGATTGGCCTTCGCACACAGCTTCATTAGTAACGACTTCCACTACATTACGAGCCTCAACATCAAATTCGAAAGGCAATACCAATTCGTTATCACAGCCAGCCAAGATAGTCAAAGTCATTGTGTGTTTAGCAGCATCGCAAGCCAAAGTATTAGTTGCATCCGACCAAACAACGCTATCAACATCAGCAATAGCTTCAGTGTCGTTAGTTGCATAATAAGCTTTAATAGCAGCGATAGAAGCATCCACTTGAGGTTTTTCGCCTTGTTTCAATACAGGGATAGCATTGATAGAAGACAATATAGCATTTGTCATCTCTTCAGGAGCCACAATAGGAGTGATTACGAAGCGATAGATATAATTAGTATCAACGCCCACAATAGTATCGTTCCAAGCGCAAGTAGCAGGGATCAACGACGAAATGATATGTTTTTCATTAGTAACTGGATCGATATACTCAGTTCCGTCGCAGACAAGTTCTGTGATTGTTGAATCAATAATAGTTTTGTTCAACACAGTCAAATTCAAGATATGATAGATACTATCACAAAGCAATGAATTTCTAACGACTACAGTATCTACGATAGTTTGGTTATATGATTTACCATTTACAGGCCATACATAAGTAACATCAGAATAGATAGTCACATTATCCACGCTATCCACAGGAGCAACAACATTCAAGTTCAATGTATGAATGATATCGCAGCCATTTGCGTCTTTCACTGTATAAGTATATGTACCAGTTGCAGTATAAGGTTTAGCCCACCATACAAGTACATCGCCTTCACATATCATAGTGTCGAGAGTTGCACCTTCAGCTTTTGGAGTCACAGAGAATGTATGAACAGTTTCAAACTTACGGTTACAAGCATCCACAACAAACAATGTGATAGTATGAGTCAATGCATCGCAATCAACAGTAGTAGCTTCCCAAGTAACGCTAGCCACATCGGCAATAGCTTCTGTATCGAGAGTTTGATAATAAGCTTTGATAGCATTAGCCGACTCAGTCATATCAGGAGCGACACCTTGGTTCAAAACAGGCACAGCACCAACGATAGAAGCCAAGATAGAGTCTGTCATCGCAACAGGAGCCTCGAATGGATTTACAATATAAGTATATACCGAATCCAGAGTTGAGCTTACGTGAACAGTATCATTCCACATTTGTTGTGCATCCACACAGCCATACGAAGCAATAGTATCATAAGCATATTCCAAGCACTCAATATTCATTTTCACAGACACCATACCAGTTGCCTCTACGTGCAAATATACAGTATCAACATCTGTTGGCAATTTATCCGATGATATAGTTTGAGATGTTATTGTATCTGGAACCATTGACACTGTCATCGAAACGATATTATTGTCTACAGTCACAGGACAATCGCTATACAAGTTCACATCTGCTCTTACTGTATCCATCGAAGCATTGTTTGCAGTCAAAGTGATGTTACATGTTTTATTGTGCAAATCAGCGATTGCCAATTTATACCATCCTGCTTCGTCTGCGTTCAATTGGATATCCGAACCCCAAACATATTCTACAGCAGTTTCGCAACCTTCGACAATAACTGGAGGTGTTGGTTTGCTACCAATTGTGATATAAGCATAAACCACTGGAGCTTTACCTACCAAAGAAGTCAATTCGCTATAAGATACAGTTTTGATATGCAAGCCTTCAGCAATCGAATCGCCAAGACTAATCACGCGACCTGTTTCACAAGTTTGATACAATTCCAATCCAAGATATGTAGCATAACCAAGGTCGTTGTTGATATTCAAAGTGAAGTCACCAGGATTAGCATGCAATTGAGTAAGGTCGAATTTATACCAACCTGTTGTCAATTCCGACATATTGATAGTATCAGTCCAGTTAAGGAGGATAGCATCGCTACAAGCTTGTTCATCTTCTGGAGTTTCTGGTTCGTCGAATTCAACTTTAACATCAGCATCAGCTTTGAGACGTACATAGAACGATACGCCAGGGATTTTATCCAAAATTGATTTACGAATCACTTTTGTCACCTCTTGAGCAGCAGGCAAAGTAAGCGATTTGTTTGCGCTAAGCACAACAGGACAAGTCAACGACACTTCCATATCGACATTTACCGAGTTAGCCGAAGGATTGATTAACTTAACAGCCACGTCGCTATTCATTGCTTTGAGGGCGTCGAGGTCGATCTTATACCATTTATCTTGATCTTTTTCAAGAGTGATACCATCGAGTGTGTTCATCAACTCTGCGTCATGACAAGCATCGTCTGTATTATTCACCATATCAAGGGTGAAACGAACAGCCTCGTCTGTAGTCATTTCGATATATACTTCAGTCACGTCATCGCTCACAAATTTATCCATCACGTCGAACATTTGCTCTGGCATCACCATTGCATAGTTCAAGCTACCAGGGAGTGCTACGATTGCTTTAGTTGCGATATTGTATTCACAACCCACAGTTGCACCGAGAGTAATTTTTGTAAATCCTTCTTTTTCTGTTGTGAAATAGAATTTAGGCAATTTGCCAGTATTCTTCACAAACAACGATTTTGGAAGTTTATACCAAACAGTACCAGCCGCGTGGTTATATTCAACGCCCGATTCAACCAAAGTAGCATTGTTGCATGGAGTTTGGTCGAATACCAAAGCACTTTCGGTAGAAGCGCCCAACTCGATAGTTTCAGTTGAGTGAACTTTCACATACAACTCTTCTACTCTCGAAGCTTTGAATACGCTATAGTCAATCACTTTATCCACGCTCATACCACCAGGCACTACGCATGCGTATGGGATAGAATGTTGATAAGGACAGTGCAATGCCACTTCACCATAAATCACAGCCAATGTATCAGAGTAGTTGGTGAATGTGAGTTTCACTTGTTGTTCGTTATTTTCAACCGAAGTAATATCAAAATGATACCATTGAGTATCACCAGCCGAGTGAACTGCACCTTTGCTCCAATCGAATTCAATTGCATCCTCACAAGTCAATACATCAACATCCATTGTGATATAGATATACAATTCATTGAGGTTACCCAACAACGACAATGCATACGATGGCACTGATTGTTCGAACAAGCCTACTTTGAAGAGGTGAGTATAAGCATAGAATGATCTTGCTTCTTCACAGTTGCGGAAGAAGTCGAATTTCACACCTGTCTCTTTGCCCAAGTCATTGTTGATTGACACTTTTTTGATTGAACCATTTTTCAATGGAGTCAAATCTACGTGATACCAGCCTGTTTTGATCGACGAGAGATTGATAGTTTTCGACAAATCCAACTCTTTTGCATCCTCACAACCTTCTGGTCTTTCGATTGTATTATCCTCATTGTCAATATGAAGATCACCATTTGCACGCACACGTACATAATATACCATGTCGTCTTTCAATGCATTTGGAAGATTGTTTGTAATCTTTTCTGGCACATTCAATCTTTCAAGCACTTCGTCATACAACTTAATGATAGTCGAAGCAGGGAAAGCGATTGGCAAGTTTGTATTTGCAGGCACCGACACTGCTTTAATAGCACTTACCAACAACGGACATGTTGGAGTCACTTCAAACTCTACCTCTACTGCTTTGTCTGATGGGTTCATAAGATTGAGGTTAATCATCTCATCGCCCATTGCTTTGATTTTATTCAAGTCGATTTGATACCATGCATCTTCACCTGCTTTCAAGTCGATATCGATCTCTTCTTTCAAGTTCAATGCAGCAGCTTTTTCGCAACCGCCAGCATATTCCATGTCCATACCAAACTTGATTTGTTTGTCGGTATTCAACTCAAGATAGAACTCTTTCACATCGCTGTTAACGAATTTGTCCATAATTTCAGAGATGAAACCTGGCAAACGGAACGATACTTCCAAACCTTTTGTTGAAGGGAATTTGAGAGTTGCATGTGTAGCAATATTGTATTCGCAACCAACAGTTGCACCAAATGTCACATTAGTTGTAGCCTCAGCAGCATAGCGGAATTTAGGCAAACGGCTAACGTCGCTGAACATCGATCTATCGAATTTATACCAAGTAGTACCTGGGTTGTGCACGTATGCTTCACCATTTTTCACTTCGATAGCATTAGCACAAGCTGCTTGGTCAGTAGCCGAAGCTGTTGCTTTCACTGCAGTAGCCTTCACCGAGATTTTCTCTTCTGTGATAAGAGCGATATACAATTGGTCGAGTTTAGTTGCTGCAAAATAGCTATAATCCACCACTTTATCGATGCTCATACCTGCAGGGATAGCAAAGAAAGTAGGCAAAGCCACTTTGAACGGACAAGTCAACGACACCATCATACCCACCCAAGCAAGACTATTCGACTCGTTAGTCAACGTAAGTTTCACTTGTTGTTTATTCTCTTTCACCGAAGTGATATCAAAGTCGAGCCATTGAGCATCGCCTGGCATAACCACAGCGCCTGTTTCCCAATTGAATTTACGAGCATCGTCGCAACCAAGGCCGAAACCATAGTTGATATCGATACCGAACGCAATTGCTTCGTCTGTAGTCACTTGGAGATACATCTCTTTCACATCGCCATTAAACGCTTTGTCGAGCAAGTTGCCCACAAGACGTGATGGGAACATAGTAAGGTCGGCCCAAGTTGGCACCGAGATAGATGTGAGGCCAAATGTAGCGTGATTGCAATCTACTGTAGCAGCCAAAGAGATATTTGCAGCTTTTTTACCGTTATTGATAAATGCAATATCTGGGATGAGCGACAACGAGTTGAGCAACTCATCTGTCACGCGATACCATTTAGTAGTACCAGCTGCTTGTTCATATTTCACACCACGAGCAATAGTCACCGCTTGGTTACAATTTGTAGGGTCAACAATTGCCGAGATAGTTTGAGCTGTCAATTCTACTTCTGCAGCTTGAAGTGCATCCAAGTCTGCTGGAACCAACGCCATAATGTCCTCTTTCGAGCGGATAGACGAAAGTTCTTTGATCGAAGTAGCTGTAGTAGGGATTACTGTTGCCGACACATAGAAGTGTTTTGGGTGTGGCAACAAGGCGAACATGTTGTAGTTGATTACTTGACTAAGAGTTTCACCTGGTTGCACTGGCAAGATATAAGGGATAGTATCATCACTTGCACAAGTACGCAAGATTTCACCCATCACAATCACCACTTTATCGCTCTTATTAGCGAATGTAAGTTGTAGGTGTTGGTCGTTTTGTTTAATAGTCGAAAGGTCAATTTCATACCATTTAGTTTCCAAACCTGCTTGTTTCACTACCGAATTCCAATCCAACAATTTGCTATTTTCGCAAGACGAGATCTCAATAGGTTTAGCATTCATTATCTCTTCGTTTTCTACCACATAGTTGAGTCGAACTGTCAACTCACCTGTTGCATTGAAACGAACATAAGCCATTTCGCTATTGATCACGCCAGCCATGTTGTTCACAACCTCTTTCACTACAGTAGCATTAGCTTCTACAGTAAGTTCTTTGTCGATTGTGCTCTTCACAGGGTTAGCAAAAGAGATTTGTTTCGAGAGAGTCACATTTGCGCCATTGTTGTTAGTTACAACAAATTCAGCACGCATACCGCGAGGAGCAGTAAGAGTCGACATTGGCACTTCGAACACATATTCGCCAGTGAAAGTATATTCTTCACCTTCTGTCAATACGTCATTCACAGTCCAAGTCACAACAGGCACAACAGGCACCACCTCTTCTTCTACGCTCAACACGAGTTCCTCATCAGTAGTCAATTTGAGGTAGATATAGTCCTCTTTGAGTTCGTCGATGAAGATACGACCAAATTCCTCAGTCATTTCGCCACCAGCAGCGATAGTCCAGTTATAAGGGAACACCACACTAGCAGGGCAGTCGAGGCTAAGGTCGAATTTCACAGTAGCATCTTTGCCACCTTCGTTTTTCACTACGAAGTTGAGCTTTTTGTTTTCAGTTTTAATTTCCGACAAATTAAGGCGATACCAAGTTTCGCCAGCCATCACCTCTTCACCAGCCCAGTCGAAGTCTTTTGCTTTATCGCAGGCCAAGTCCACGATGTCGCTTGTTTCATACTTCTTAGCCGAAAGTTTGATGTTTTGAGTCGAACTAAGATTCAAGTCTAAATAAGTTACGTTCAACTTAAGGAGGTCTTTCACATTTTCGCTCCAAAGTTCATAACCTTTAGCACCGATAGTGTAGCTTGTTCTGAATGTAGTATCCTTCTCAACTGGTTTGAAACCAGGGATTGGAAGCGAATACGACACCTTAGCATACACATCTACCTCTACTTTTGCAGGGCTATCCGACAAGTTTGTCAAATAGAGAGCCAAAGTAGGGTCTACTAAACCAGAAATAGGCGCAAGATCAACGCGATACCACAAGTTGGTACCAGCAGCATGATCATTACCTGTTTCCCAATCAAAGTCAATTGCATTGGCTTTGTCCACACCTGTAGCATTTCCAACAGCCATCATGCAAACGGCCATCAACAACGCACAGGTAGTTAGTAAAAATCTACGCATACAATGTTTTTTTTTAGGTAATTATTAATTTATTTTATTATTATTTTTTGTCCTGTCACAGTATAATATTCACCGTTGTGGTGTATATAGAGTATACCATCAATCATTATCAATTTAGGTTCCGATTCCACCACCACATCATCTATCGAGTCTGGCACAATCTCTTCCACCGCAAGCGATATCAATCTCGTACACTCGCCTTC
>JAZLEE010000140.1:0-5253 GCA_045615085.1 Candidatus Aphodosoma sp.
CCAGTTGCCATCTGCATCTTTTTCCCAAGAGAATGGCAATTCTTCGAGACCTGTGTCGATACGATAACGACCCATAATGCGAGTTGCATCGTCGTTGATACCCATTGGAGATGCGAATTGTGGAACTTGGTGGAAAATAGGGTCTTCGGTTGGCATAGGAAGTGGGGTCATTGTATAAATACCATCTTCGCCAAGAGTATAGACATAAACACTAACTGTTGGATCACCAAAAGAGACTACGATAGTTTTACCATCATTAGTAATACAACGAGCAGCGCTATAAGCTTGTTCTTTACGACTCAAACCTTCTGGCATTGGCAACAAATCAAATTCTGTTTCTTCTGACCAGATAGCTGCTTGTTTTTTCCAATCTACAGCAAGTTGACCTCTATCATTCAAGTCCCAAACGAAACAACCGCCATCATCAAGTGTCTCACCTTCGAGAGATTTAGCGAATTTAGATTCTACATTGTAATAAACTGCAATATCATCAATATTGCCTGCAATATATTTCGCACTTGGCGAAATCATAGAAAATGCTGCGCCATCGCGCATAATTTCGATAGATTGTGCTTGCAAAAAAGAGCTGCACACAAAACTTAATACTAAATTTAAGAGTAAAAATTTTTTCATAATACTATTGTTTTTTTATTGTTAATTTGATATTTTTGACTTGCAAAGTTACAATTTTTTTTTCAAATAGACAATATTTCTCACTTATCAAAAAATATGTTTTATAACAATAAAAGAGGATATGACCAGCACATCCTCTTTTACTATTATATATCTATACATCAAATATTTATCACTTAATAAATACTTTATATGCTATATTATCAACAAGGATAATAACACATTTTTCAGTAATATTTGATATTTGAATTAACGAATCAGATGATTCAAATGAATGCAAAAGTTGTCCTTGAAGTGTAAACACAGAAACAGTTGCTCCCTCGTGTGTTTCTACAAAGATAGTTTGTGATGCAGAATAGATGCGAGCATTAGATACTACATCGTCGATTGATGATGGTGCATCAAGATCGATGATATGCGCTTGACTAAGTGGCCATACCGAATAGTTTGTACCTATTATACGGTCATCGACAACGCCTGTGATATCCATATTATCGTAGAACATGAAATATGGTTTGCCATTTGCATCAAGAGTATAATCCAAGCGAACTCCATCTTGCGAGAAATAATAGTCGTACCAAATAGAACCATCTGCATTTTCGGTTTCTTGTTGTACATTCTGAACATTACGCACAACTACTACTCTATTCGAATATTTTGCTTTATCAGCAAGCAATTCGGCAAAAGTCACTTCCATTGGTTCAATCGCATTATTTGAACTTTGCACTTTGATCTCTTCTCTCAACACATCATCTACATCCAAAATATTGGTTGTCATACCACGCATATTGCTAAATACACCACGGAGACCTGTGATGTAATCACCTTCCTTGATATTTGTCATACCTGTAGTGCCAAGGCTAACAACGATACCAGCTGTATTGTCTTGAACCATAAAGAAATATGTTGCTACTGCATTGTCACCACCGCCTTTTGCAAATTTATAAGTAACAAGAACTGGATTTTTCAATGCATAAGTCACACTTGTTCCCGCTGGTTCGCCAGCAGCAATCATATCTGCAAGTGTTTCGAATTCAACGTTAGATTCCAAGAAATCCGACTCATTACGCAACACCAAAGTTAAAGCATTCTCTGGATAAGTTGCCGCAACATCCAACACACCTTGCACTGGACAAGATTTGCCTTCATAAGCCGACAAATCATCAACATTTGCCACTTTTATAGCAATAGATTTCATTCCACTTCCATTCTCATTCTCAATTACATAAGAATATGAATTATCGCTATTTTTAGTCACAACTCCACCCGATAAACTCAACAATGTAGCATCATACATATATGCGTTTTGCATATCATTGTCGGTCAATGTGTAGATATAATTAGATAATACGCGTGATGTTGCACCCGACGAAACTACAACAACTGATTTTGATGTAGATTGTACTAAAGTTGCACTCTTTTGATTTGCACCCGTTGTGTAAGGTTCAAATGTTCCTGCTAAACCTGCGATTCTATCTCCGATTTTCACATCTACCGAAGATGGCATCACAACTCGTAAACCAATATTTTGATATGATGTTTCTTCTTGAACATAAACAACTTTTTGATCTGCTTGGTTGACTACTGTAGTAACAGTAAATGTATCAAGCAATTCATACTCTTGTGATGTTTTTGCAGTAACACCTACTCTCAAATTGTTCAATGTTTTGTAGGCAAAAGGGATAACATCCGATGCCGAAGCCACACGGAATATCTTGCCCGACCAATCGGCACTAAGGAAACCCGACATAGTTGCACGAGATGGCACTACGTATCCAGGGGCATTTGTGAACGAAACTGTCAATTTATTCTCTGTTGTCAACGAATATATTTCGCTCATACTTGTACCTGCAACTGGACGAATATTTACATTTTCGAGTTTAACCGGTACGCCTTCATATTCTGCAATATTGCTCATATACGCATCAAAATCTACAGTATTAACTGCAAATTGCACCTCTTCGTTTAAAACTTCTATTGCAGCAATATCTCCTTTTTTCACTGCAATGTGTGTCATATACGAACTATTTGCCATTGTAAAAGTACCTTTTACGTTCGAAATCTCCATACCTGCTTTGACAGTTGTTGCATTGGCTTCCGACAAATAACTACTTTGCAAAAGGATTGTACCTGTCTCATCTTGCATCACTACTCCATTATATCCATCATAGAATGTAGTGGTTGCACGACCTTTGAATATACACTCTGTGCCATCAGCCAAAGCCTTAACTTCGGCAATTGTTGTACACTCGGTTTGTGCTTGAATAAATGCACAATGCATAACACATAATGCACAAAGAATTGAATATATTTTTTTCATATAAATAAAAATAGGTGTGGCAAACAAATTCACCACACCTTAATTATAATAGTTATTATTTTACTACGAATTTCACACTTACTCTTGCGTCTTTTGAATTAGCTACAAGGAAATATGTACCTGCTGTTACACCTTCAAGATTGATTGAAGATTCAACTGCAGACGAAGTATAAACACGACGACCTACAATATCAAACACTTCGATATTTGACAATTCGTCAGAGAAATTCAATACGCCATTTGTTGGGTTTGGATATACTACAACATTGCTATCATAAACAACATCAACGGCAGTTTTGCCAGAGAATTGAACAAGATATGTTTCATAAGCTTGGTTGCCACCAAAACCATTATATTGATCTGTCATATAACGACTACCATCAGCCGACAATATTGCTGCACCTTCAGCCACCATTGATTGGCCATTGTCATCTGTATAAGTCATATATTTTGCCATGTCAATAGCACCATTTGTTTTTTCTTTTGTCCACTCTGTGAGAGTTTGCGACTTAGTTGGATCGGCAATCGACGAAATGTGTCCATAACGGAAATACTCTACTTTTGGAGTTGCCAATGATACTACACCATCATTAGTTACCGACAAGCAACCTGCATCTTCCAAGCATGTGAACACATAGAGTTGTTCTGTTTCGAGATCGATAACTGCTGGATAGTTTTCCTCATAAATATCTTCTTCTGTCGATATCAAATTTTTATATGAGATATTCATCTTAGCATATTTGCCATTTGCACTCATACGCAAGTCCGACAAGTCTCCCATTGTGCCTTTGAAGAAATAACCTGTCGAAACTGCATCAATTGTTGCATAATAATCATCACGCAATGCCAACCACTCGTTATATGCTGCTTCATAACCTTCTGGATCTTCTAATGGATCGCCATCAAACACAAATTCTGTACCATAGAATACAGCATCTGTTTTGCCTCCTTCAACAATTGATTCTGCTGCAATCCAACGAGTCGACCAATCGCCTGCTGGTGTTGATTCCAACATAAATGGCAATTCGAATTCGGCAGTTTCAACCACATAACGCAACAACACGCGTTTACCATCTTCAGTGATTCCACATGGTGCAATGAATTGAGGTATTTGATTATAAATCGGATCTACTTCTGGCAATGGCAATTTTTCAAAAGAATAAATTCCTCCCTCTTCTTGTGTATAAAGATAGATTGCTGTTGTTGGAGATCCAAACGACACAACCACATATTTACCATCGTTCGAAATACAACGTGCTGCACTATATGCTTGTTCTTTTGCTGTCAAACCTTCTGGATGTGGCAATACATTATATTTTCCTGTTTCAGTCCAAATAGCTGCTTGCATTTTCCAGTCTACAGCCAATTGTCCTTTGTCGTTCATTGCCCAAACAAAACATCCACCGTCATCTTGCACTGCACCTTCTAACACTGTAATTTTTTTTGTGTCTGTGTTATAATATACTGCTGCATCTTCCATATTTCCAGCAATATACACACCATTTGGCGATGTCATCGAAAAGGCTGCACCATCAACCAAAATATCAATACTTTGTGCATTCAACAAACCTGCACAAAACATAACTAAACTAGCCAGTAATAGTTTTTTCATAAATACAATATTTTTCAATGTTATACAATCAAAAAAAAGTGAACTAACCAACTCTATGTTAGCTAGTTCACTTTTATTTCGAAATACTAATATTTCAAGCACTCTTCGCCATTGAGAACGCGAAGACCATTAGATGCCAATGCGCCAAGTTCATCTTCACCTGGATATACTTTCACAGGAGCGATGAATTCAACCATATCAGCGATATATTTCACAAAACCTTTACCATAAGCAATACCGCCAGTGATAAGGATAGCGTCTACTTTACCTTTCAACACAGCTGCTTTATCACCGATAGCTTTACCTACTTGATATGCCATTGCATCATAGATAAGTTTAGCTTGTGGGTCGCCTTCTTTTTCAGCTTTGATTTCTACTTGATAAGCATCGTTCAAACCGAGGTGAGCCATCAAACCACCATTACCGATCAACATTTTCTTAACTTCTTCTTTTGTATATTTACCTGAGAAGCAGAGGTTCATCAAACCTGAAGCAGAAAGAGTACCAACGCGTTCTGGAGAGAAAGGACCATCACCACCCAATGCACAGTTTACGTCGATTACTTTACTTTTTTGGTGAGCACCTACAGATACACCACCACCAAGATGAGCTACGATTACGTTCAATTCTTCGTATGGAGTACCAACTTCTTTAGCATAACGACGAGCAATAGCTTTTTGGTTCAATG
>JAZLEE010000141.1:0-1775 GCA_045615085.1 Candidatus Aphodosoma sp.
GGCTACAGGTAATATCGGTCTCTTCCGCATCGTATCTGAAAGCTCAATTGCTGCAGGTGTGCGTCGTATTGAGGCTGTAACTGCCGAATGTGCCGAACATCTTGTAGATGATATGCAAGACCTTCAAACATCGATGAAAGAATTGCTTAACAACACTCCTGATATTCTTACAGCAATTAAGAAAAATATTGAAGAGAGCGCCGACCTTCGCAAGAAAGTCGAAAACTTCATGCAAGAGCGTGCACTTCAACTTCGCGATTCTCTCTTGCAACGTGCCGAGCAAATTGGCGATGTGAAAGTTATTCGTCACGTCTCTAATGAGAACCCTGCCACTAACAAAGTGATTGTACCATTCTTCCGTGGCAAATTTGCCGACGTTAAATTCATGTACGTATCGGGTAATGTTTACGAAGGCAAACCTTCGCTTACAATCTTCCTCAGTCAACCAATGGTAGATGCAGGTTTCAACGCAGGCAAATTGGTTCGCGATGCTGCCAAATTCATCCAAGGTGGCGGTGGTGGTCAACCATTCATGGCTACAGCCGGTGGTAAAAACCCTGATGGCATGGACGAAGCAATCAACTACGTAATCGAAGCAATTAAATAATAAAGTAGAGACGCACAAAGTTGCGTCTCTTTTTTTTTGTCTTGCCTTCAAGCAAGGTGCAAGCAACCTATGCCGAAGTAAAGTGCCATTTTACATTGAGTATTTGCCGATTATTATTCTATAAAAACTTTGTATAATTGAAAAAATATGTCTAACTTTGTATCGTAAACTTTAAAAATGGAGGAAATCGCATATTTCTAAACCTAAAGAATGTGATTTCCATATTTGTTGTGTCTTGTTTTATGAAATATCAACTCACAGATTTTTTGCCTACTACAAAGAAAGAACTCGAAATACGAGGTTGGGACGAAGTGGATGTAGTGCTTTTTTCGGGTGATGCTTATGTTGACCATCCGTCGTTTGGGGCGGCTGTTATCGGACGCGTAATTGAGTCGGAAGGGTGGCGCGTGGCTATTGTGCCTCAACCAGATTGGCGTGGTGACCATCGCGATTTCACGAAGATGGGGCGTCCTCGTCGTTTCTTTGCTATTTCGGCTGGATGTATGGACTCTATGGTCAATCACTACACTGCCAATAAGCGTTTGCGCTCAAACGATGCCTATACGCCTGATGGCAAAGCTGGTATGCGACCTGACCGTGCTACTATCACTTATGCCAAGATAATCAAACAATTATATCCCGATGTGCCTCTCGTGATAGGTGGCATCGAGGCTTCGTTGCGCCGCTTTTCGCACTACGACTATTGGGATGATTCGTATCATAAATCAATTCTTGTAGATACTAAGGCTGACCTACTTATATATGGTATGGGCGAGAAACCTATGCGCGAACTTGTGCGCCGACTCTCTGCTGGTCAATCTATTGAGGATTGCCACGATATGCGACAAGTAGGGTATTTGTCTGTTACTAAGCCAGTGGATGATAATATTATTGAACTTGCGTCTTACGAAGAGTGCGCAAAGAATAAGAAAATATCAGCCGCAACATTCAAAACTATAGAGGAGGAGAGTAATAAACTGAATCAGACTGTCTTGGTTCAACCTATGGGTAAAGAGTATGTTGTGGTGCAACCACCATATTCGCCTATGACTACTGAGGAGTTGGATGCAGTATATGAACTTCCATTCACTCGTCAGCCTCACCCAAAATATAAGGGCAAGACTATTCCTGCCTTCGACATGATTCGTTGGTCGGTTAATACTCACCG
>JAZLEE010000142.1:0-11031 GCA_045615085.1 Candidatus Aphodosoma sp.
GATTATTTTTTGTAACTTTGCAAAGATTTTTTGACTTTAGAAATGAGAATAAAATTGACAATATTAGGAGTGATGATTGCAATGAGCTCGATGGCGAATATAGCGTTGCCATGGGACTCATTATTTGCGAGTTATGGTTTATCGAAAAGAGCATCATCGCTACCTATGTATATCAACGAAAAAGTTGATTTGCACTATAACAATGGCTATGAAGCAGGCCTTTGGGGATTGACCACTCCAGTGGCTCGCAAATATGGATTAAAAATAGATAACCAAGTGGACGAACGCTATGACTTGAGACTGTCGACTAATGTGGCGGCAAAATACATAAGTGACTTGGTGAAATATTATGGCAATGAAGAGGTGGCAATATTGGCATATTTGAATGGTGCACCACTATTGACGGACGTGGCAAATATGTGTGGTATAAATCTGAAATCGGTAGGAGAAGATGAGATGAAACTACTATGTGCGCATCTACCTAAAAATACGATTTGTGATAGTGTAGGTTTGGATTACAATATATCTTTAGATTCGATATACAACCTTACGGGGTGCGTGAAATATAAATTCGAACACCCTATTCGCAAGACAACACTACAGGATTCGATAGGCATAGAATTAGGGTTGACTAATGCAAAGATATTGCCTTCGACACGCTGGATAAACGAGATATTTGTGCCTGAAGGATTGATATTGGATGACGTGCTGGCATCGGTGTATGAGAATGAAATTGTAGTTCGTGAAGAAGAATTGGCAGCAATAGCAGAAGCAGATATAGCACAAGAAAAAGCTCGTACAGCAGCAATAAAAAAAGCAAACGCAGTGAAAATATATGTTGTGAAATCGGGTGATACACTTGGACATATAGCAAAACGGCATAAAGTGACAGTGACTCAGTTGAAGAAATGGAATGGGTTGAAGTCGGACTTTTTGAGAGTTGGACAAAAGTTGAGAATTGAGAATTAACAACCGCTATTAATTTTTGCTTCGTTCGGCATAGCTCAAGCAACAAAATTAAAAATTATGAAAGCATATAAGACAATATTGTTTATAGTAGCGGTGTATACCATGATGGGATTAATTGGATATGCATTGCCTACGGAAGGAGTTGCGATTGGGTCGACAACTCTTGAATTTCCTTCGCCTCGAGAAGTGATGGAAGGAGGAGAAGAGAGAACCATACAACCATTGGCGAATATGGATCAGGTGTTTTTTGGTATAGATGCAATAAAACGCGAAATAGAAGCAGCACAAGCATCGGAATATGAAAAACTGCGACGTAAAGTGTTGGC
This sequence comes from Candidatus Aphodosoma sp., assembly GCA_045615085.1. Lineage (GTDB taxonomy): Bacteria > Bacteroidota > Bacteroidia > Bacteroidales > Paludibacteraceae > Aphodosoma. The sequence continues at coordinate 1,296 of JAZLEE010000142.1, forward strand.
ACACAAATTTGCTCCATCGTATCCACAAGATAGTGTTGAGTGGATTTTCCCACTATTTGAGGCATTAGAAGGAGCGAAAGATAAGAAAGTGCGTATAATACATTATGGCGACTCGCAGATTGAGGAGGATCGTATGTCGAACTATTTGCGTGCAGCATTACAAGATACATTTGGTGGTTATGGAGTGGGACTTGTGCCTGCTATACAGACAATACAAACATCGTCGTTCGGTCAAAAATGTAGCAGAGCTCTACCCCGCTACCTCGTGTATGGAACACAAGAAATGCGCATGGAAGGGCGTAATTATGGTCCGCTCGGTCAAACTACAATGCTCACAGATACTGCAACATTCTCGTTCTACCGCTTGAATTACAGCAAAACACGTCCTAACACAAAATATTTCAACAAGATAACTATTTTGTTGGACGAAGTAGAAGGTGAAGTGAGTGCGACATTGACAACCAAAGGAAAAAGCGAAACCAAAAAATTGAATTCACATAATGGGTTGATAACATTTAACTTGCCAGACTCGTCGACGCGCGCGTCGATATTCATGAAAGGCAAAGCATTGGTGCATGGATTTATGATTGACGGCACTGAGACTGGTGTACAATTCGACAACGCTGCAATGCGAGGATGTTCGGGTACAATATTCTCATCAATAAACAGAGAGAGCCTACGCGACTACTACGCACAAAATAGTGTGCCGATGATAATTATGCAATTTGGTGGCAATAGAGTGCCTTATACAAAATCGGACAAAGCAATTGCAACATACTGCGAACAGTTGACACGTCAGATAGAATATTTGAGACAAGTGTCGCCAGAATCGATTATATTATTTATCGGTCCATCTGACATGTCGACAAACGTGAATGGACAAATGGAGACATACCCACATTTGCCAAAACTAATTGATGCACTACGCAATATGTGCTTGGCAAACAATGTAGCATATTGGGACTTGTACAAATCGATGGGAGGAAAAAATTCGATGACCAATTGGGTGAATATGAATCCGCCATTGGCTGGTTCGGACCACATACACTTTACGTATGCAGGATCGAACAAAGCAAGTGAAATGCTTTGGCAGGGATTGATGGAAGCGTATGAATTATATAAAAAGTCAATAACCAACAATCAACAATCAACAGTCAATTAGAAATATATGCAACGATTTTGGTTATATATACTTTATTTCTTAATGGTTCCGTTGGTTAGTATGGCGCAAAGCTATCCGTTGATGAGGGAACTGCCCAACTATGACTGCATCAACCACAAAGCCAACAAACTTGTGTATTGTGGTGATTCAACAAAATTTAAACAATTTTTTGCCAAATTAGACTCGTTGGCATTATGGGGAGATGGCAATATAAACATTCTGCATATAGGTGGTTCGCACATACAAGCAGGAGTGTTACCAAATAGAATGCGAACAAACTTTGCAAATATACAACCAGGATTTGCAGCATCGAGAGGAGCAATATTTCCTTACACAGCGGCTCGCACAAATAATCCCAAAAATTATAGTGTATCATATTCGGGCGAATGGAAACGATGTCAGAATTCACGTCCGCCAATTACAGAAACACTTGGACTGATGGGTTATACAATATCGACCAACGACATACGAAGTTCGATAACATTCAATCTTAATCCAGAAGAATTTGGGTCGAATTGGAAATATAATAAACTACGCCTATTGGCTACAGTTGGAGACTCGGACTTAATGCCTATTTTGATAGTTGACGACGACACAATACCTTCGGTTTATGAGGATAGTTCGTTTGTGTTTAGATTAAATGGATTGGCTGAAAGTGGAACAATTGCCCTTGGGAATGTGAAAGACTTCGACAGATTGTTTGATAAATACAATTCATTGATTCAATCTATAGATAGTTTGTTTGCGGAAGAGAATAGTGATAGTTTGATAGTAGATTCTGTTTATTCGCTTGAAATTGGACTTGAATCGGACAATGGATTGAGCGTAGAAAACAATCAGCATAATGCAACCGGAGAATATAAATTCTCGATAATGGGACTATTGCCAGAGAATGATTTTAATGGCATAACTTACCATTCGATGGGTGTGAATGGAGCGTCACTGCAATCGTGGTTGCGCTGCGAACGACTTGAAGAACAATTGGCCTTTGTGAAACCAGATTTGGCTATTATGGCAATAGGCATAAACGACGCAAATGTGCCCAAAGGACAATTTAGCAAAGAGACATTCAAAGCCCGATACAACGAATTGCTATCAAGAATATATGCCGTAAATCCCAATTGCGCAGTGATATTTATCACAAACAACGACTGCGTAGTGCGCGTAGGACGCAGAAGTTATGGTTTGAACGAAAATACCGCTATAGTGCAAAAAGCAATGTATGAGTTAGCAACGGAACACAATGCTGCGGTGTGGGATTTATACGAAATAATGGGAGGTCTCGGGTCGATAACCGTTTGGAACGAGGTAGGTTTAGCAAACAAAGACAGAGTGCATTTTCTCGTGCCAGGATATAATCTACTTGGAGATATGTTGTATAACGCAATCGTTTGGGAGTGGCTATACAAATAGTGAGGAATGAGGAATTGAGAATTGAGAATTGAAAATTATGTAACTTAATAATTGATGGATTTAATAATATCTTTTTTGACTAAGACATTTGCGTTTGATGAGAATTCGCCTTTGTTGTTTACCCAATTCTATTTTTGGGCTTTCTTTGCTATTGTCTTTGCTGTGTTCTCATTGTTTCACTCTAAACGCTTGTTACGCAATACTTTCTTATTCATAGTCAGCCTATTCTTCTACTACAAAACAAGCGGATTGTTTGTGCTATTACTCGTATTTGCTACACTGTCGGACTTCTTTATAGCCAAATTTGTGCATAAAGCAAATAGCGAACTTAAGCGAAAGATGTTTGTAGGATTGAGTGTATGTATCAACTTATTAGTACTCAGTTATTTCAAATACTCGTACTTCTTTGTTGACCTCATAAACTCGCTATTCCACACCTCATTCCAAGTGTATGACTACTTTGCGGCAATAGGTAACGCAGTGACAGGATCGAACCATTTCAGAGTAGACCAAATCATATTGCCTGTAGGGATTTCGTTCTACACATTCCAGACGATTAGTTACACAATGGACGTGTATAGACGTAGGATTGAACCAGTAAAAAACATACTTGACTATGGATTTTATGTATCATTCTTTCCTCAACTAGTAGCTGGACCGATTGTGCGAGCAGCAGAATTTATTCCACAACTATACAAGCCTTATTTTCTTGCGCGCAGACAATTTGGCATTGCTATATTTTGGATACTCAATGGTTTAGCAAAGAAGGTTATATTGAGCGACTACTTGGCAGTGAACTTTATCGACCGTGTGTTTGACAACCCAATGTTGTTTTCTGGTTTCGAGAACCTAATGGCTCTACTAGTTTACTCATTGCAAGTGTATGCCGATTTTTCGGGTTATACCGACATTGCGATTGGTGTGGCTATGATAATGGGATTCTACTTGCCTCAGAACTTCAATTCGCCATACAAAGCGCCAAATGCAAGTAACTTTTGGAAACGTTGGCACATATCACTATCGCGCTGGTTGCAAGACTATTTGTACATTCCATTGGGAGGTAATCGCAATGCAACGTTCGGCACTTTCTTTTGGGTAATTGCAATTGCGGCAATTGGAGTAATACTCTCAGGTAGTGTGACTATTGCTATCATCGTACTGTCGATAGCCTTGGCTATTGTGCTATGGGGAGTATTCCGTCCAGAGCGTAGAAACAAAATCATTACCAATCTGAACATGATGATAACCATGCTATTAGGAGGTATATGGCATGGTGCAAGTTTCAACTTCATGATTTGGGGTGGATTGAATGGCGTAGGTATGCTGATATACAAAATTTGGCGCGGATGGTCGATGAATGTGAAAATGCTGATGATTGCAGTGATAACTACCCTACTCGTTGGATTGACACAATGGATGCCTGCACCAATATGGAATGTGCTCGCAGTTTGGTGTGGAATCATTGCAGTTGGAACATTAGTGCGTTGGATTTATTGTAAATGCACAATGCACAATGCACAACCAACGGTCTTGAGCTTCAGCGAAAAATGCACAATAGGATTAGATTCTACTATTGGAAACGTGTGGGGGATATTTCAGACCTTTATATTCATCAGTTTCACACGTTTGTTCTTCCGCTCTGGTTCAAATCTCGACCCTGCATCAGCCAACGAGCATGCTTGGAATACAGCAAAAAACATGGTACACCAAATTGGTTCGGCATGGAATCTTGATGTGATACCAGATATCTGCTTGGGATATTGGAGAGTGTTTGCTCTCTTTGTCGTAGGTATGATAATACACTGGTTGCCTGTACGATGGAAACGATGGTATCGTATCAACTTCGCGCTATTACCTCTACCAATAATGGCAATATTGGTTGTAATCACAGTTTTCATCGTGTACCAATTCATTACAGCCGACCTACAGGCATTTATTTATTTTCAATTTTAATTATTTCAGTAGTAAGAATATCAAATAATTAGCACAATAACGGGTCTTACTACTCACTACTAACAACTAAAAATCTACGATTATGCCACAATTCACACATTTACACGTACACACACACTATTCGATTTTGGATGGTATGTCGAAAATCGGAGACTTGATAGACAAATGTAAACGCACTGGGATGAGCGCATTAGCCATAACTGACCACGGTAATATGTTTGGTATCAAGGAATTAGTAGATACAGCAGCAAAGGTTAACGGAAAGGTAAAAGATGCTATAAAAGGACTTAAAAAAGAACTTGCCAAAGCTGAAGAAGCAAACGATACCGATGCTATTAATGACTTAAAATCACAAATAGAAGCAAAAGAAAAAGAGATTTTCAAACCAATTATCGGATGCGAAACATACTGCGCTCGTCGCTCGTTATATTCGAAAGACAAAGATTATAAGACAATTAACCCTGAAAGTGGCAAGGAACAGATAGTGGATGCATCGGGTTATCACTTGATATTGTTGGCCAAGAATCCAAAGGGATATGAAAACCTCTGTAAGATAGTTTCGACTGCCTGGATAGATGGTAACTACTATCGTCCGCGTATCGATAAAGAGTTATTAGAAGCTCATAAAGAGGGACTTATCGTGTGCTCGGCTTGTCTTGGTGGTGAAATACCTCAACATATTATTGCGGGCAGATTAGATGAGGCTGAAAAAAGCATCATGTGGTTTAAGGAGCGATTTGGCGACGACTACTATCTTGAAATTCAACGCCACAAAACCGATAAACCAGGCTCAGACCAAAATGTATATCAACGTCAGAAGCAAGTGAACAAAGTGATACTTGAACTTGCCCAAAAGACTAATACAAAGGTGATTGCATCGAATGACGTGCACTTTGTAGAAGAAGAGCATGCCGAGGCACACGACCGCTTGATCTGTCTTTCGACAGGACGTGATTTGGACGACCCAAATCGTATGCGATACACTAAACAAGAGTGGTTGAAGACACCAGAGGAGATGGCTGAAATATTTGCAGATGTGCCTGAAGCATTGGCAAATACAATGGAGATTGCCGACAAAGTGGAAATATATAGTCTTGACCGTGGACCACTTATGCCAATGTTTGATATTCCAACTGAATTCGGTACAGAAGAAGAATATCGCCAAAAATATACTCACGAAGACCTATTCAATGAGTTCACTCGCAATGAAAAAGGCGAAGAGGTAATGTCGAGAGAAGATGGTGAGAAGAAAATTAAAGCCATTGGTGGATATGACAGATTGTATCGGATAAAATTGGAAGCAGACTATCTTCGCAAATTGGCACTTGATGGTGCTAAAATGAGATATGGAGACCCTGTGCCAGATGATACAATGGAACGCATTGTATTTGAGTTGCATATCATGAAAACAATGGGTTTTCCTGGTTACTTCTTGATTGTACAAGACTTCATAGCTGCCGCCCGTGGTATGGGAGTATCAGTAGGTCCTGGTCGTGGCTCGGCTGCAGGTTCGGTAGTAGCATACTGCTTGAAAATCACAGATGTTGACCCATTGAAATATGACTTGCTGTTTGAGCGTTTCTTAAATCCCGACCGTATTTCGTTGCCCGATATTGATATCGACTTTGATGATGATGGTCGTGGGGAGGTATTACGCTGGGTGACAGAAAAATATGGCAAAGAAAAGGTTGCTCACATCATTACATACGGCACAATGGCAACTAAATCGTCGATTAAAGACGTAGGACGTGTGCAAAATGTGCCACTACCCGATGTGAACAAACTAACAGCCTTAGTGCCAGACAAATTCGGTGAAGATAAAGCAGACCCTAAGACAGGTAAAGTGCCAAAGGTAAACATCAAAAACTGCTTGAAATATGTGCCAGAAATGGCAGAGGCTCGCAATGGCGAAGATATGAACATTGCCGATACATTGAAATATGCAGAGATGTTGGAAGGCACTGTACGTCAAACTGGTGTACATGCTTGTGGTGTGATTATTGGAGCCGATGACCTCAAAAAATTTGCTCCACTATCAACAGCACAAGACAAAGAAACCAAAGAAGATATGCTCGTTACACAATACGAGGGATCGGTAATTGAATCGGTGGGATTGATCAAGATGGACTTCCTCGGATTGAAAACATTGTCGATTATCAAAGAGGCTTTGCGCAATATCAAAAAATCAAAAGGCATTGATATAGATATAGATAAGATACCTATTGACGATGCTTTAACCTATAAATTATATAGCGAGGGACGCACTATTGGTACATTCCAATTCGAGTCGCCAGGTATGCAAAAATACTTAAAAGAGTTGCAACCATCTGTATTCGAAGACCTTATTGCGATGAATGCCTTATATCGTCCGGGGCCTATGGACTACATTCCACAGTTTATTGCCCGCAAGCATGGTCGCGAACCGATTGAATATGACTTGGACTGCATGGAAATGTATCTCAAAGATACTTACGGCATTACGGTGTATCAAGAGCAAGTGATGCTTTTGTCACGTTTGTTGGCAAACTTTACGCGTGGAGAATCGGATGCTTTGCGTAAAGCAATGGGTAAGAAATTGCGCGACAAACTTGACCAAATGAAACCTAAATTCATTTCACAAGGTCAAGGCAATGGTCACGACCCTGCAAAATTAGAGAAAATTTGGGCTGACTGGGAAAAATTTGCATCGTATGCATTCAACAAATCGCATGCTACGTGCTACTCGTGGGTGTCATACCAAACTGCCTATTTGAAAGCGCACTACCCTGCTGAATTCATGGCAGCCAACTTGACTCGCAACAAGGACAATATCTCGGAGGTAACAAAATTCATGGACGAATGTCAATCGATGGGATTAGAGGTGAAAGGTCCAGATGTAAACGAATCGGAATTGAACTTTACTGTAAACAACAAAGGGGAAATTCGCTTCGGTCTTGGAGGTATAAAAGGCGTGGGCGAAGGCGCTGTGGAAGCTATTGTGAATGAACGCCGTAAGAATGGTCCATATACCTCAATATTTGACTTCCTCGAACGTGTGAACCTTTCTGCTTGTAATAAAAAGACAATGGAGTCCTTGGCATTATCTGGTGCATTTGACTGTTTTGAAGGTGTGATAAGAGAGCAATTCTTTGCAGAAAACTCGAAGGGCGAACAAGTGATGGAAGCTTTAATTAGATATGGCAACCGCTATCAACAAGACAAGCAAATGTCGACAAACTCGCTATTCGGTGGATTAGATGATGAAACATTCGAGATACCTAAACCCGAATTACCAAAGGCAGAACGATGGTCGACATTCGAACGACTTGATAAAGAAAAAGAGTATGTAGGTATCTACTTATCGGCTCACCCATTGGATCAATATTCTGTACCTATTAAATATGCTTGCACTAATCTTGCAAAAATAGGCAAGATGAAAGACAATAGAGAGATGAAAACATTCTCGGTAGGAGGACTTGTTACGGCTTGCCGCGAAGGCATGACCAAAAAAAATACACCTTATGGAATATTGACACTACAAGACTATTCGGGCTCATACGAATTTCCTCTATTCGGGAACGATTATACAACATATCGTAACTATCTGAAAGAAAACTTGTTTATTGCAATAATAGTTAAAATTCAAGAGCGTGGTAGCGATTGGAAGTTTAAACCTAAGGATGATGATGGCAAACCAAAAGAGATGGAAGTAAAAATCTTGAAAATGGAGCTATTGGAAAATGTGGCAGAAAAACTTCTAAAAAAACTAACAATTTCGTTACAATTAGGTTCGATTGATGGCATATTAACCAGTAAATTATTGAGCTTATTAGGAGGAAATAAAGGTAATTCTGAACTATTTTTAGAAGTTCACGACCCTGAAACAAGTAGTAATTTGAAATTAAAATCAAGAAAACTAAATGTTGACATAACTCCTCAATTAGTCAAAGAGTTAACTGCTATTCAAAAAACTGGTGTTATTAAATTTTGGATTAATGACAACAAAGTAATCGAACAAGAGAATAGTCAAGATGATGCTAATAACGAGACAAATACGGAGGATTAAGTTATTTTTAACAAAAATTATGAATTGTAAATTATGTTTTTTGAATTAAATTGACTACCTTTGCATTCAAATCCAATGTGATTAATTATTTCTATTAATTAACTATAAAAAAAATCTAGATTATGGCATTACACATTACAGATGCTAACTTCAAAGAAGTTTTGGCTAACAACGCAGTAGTTGTTGTTGACTTTGGTGCTGCTTGGTGCGGACCATGTAAATCACTTTCACCTGTTATCGACAAAATTGCAACAGCTTACGAAGGTCGTGCTGCTGTGGGTAAAGTAGATATCGAAGAGTCTCCTGAAACTACAGAAGAATTCGCAATCCGTTCAGTTCCAACTATCCTTTTCTTCAAAAATGGTGAATTGGTTCCTGGTAAAAAAATCGTTGGTGCTACTAACGAAGCTAAAATTACTGCTATCATCGACGAAATTCTTTAATTAGACTTTATCTCAAAAACATAACGAGACGAAGAACAATGTACTTCGTCTCGTTTTTCTTTAATCGCAACTAATAAATTTTATCAAAAACTTTTCCTTTTTTGTTGGTTATACCAAAAAATAGTTGTACCTTTGCACTACGAATATGTATAGTTTAGAAAATAGAGACTAAATAATCAAAATTTATTATCTCTAATCTCTAATATACACCACGTAACCTATAAAGGACTAAACAGTTAACATTATTAAATATCAAAAAAAATTACACTATTATGGAACTACCTTTCGCCGAGGCCTATAAAATTAAAATGGTAGAGCCTCTTCGCAAATCTACACGCGCTGAACGTGAACAATGGATTAAAGATGCACATTACAACCTCTTCGGTTTAAAATCTGACATGGTTTACATCGACTGTATCACTGACTCTGGTACTGGTGCTATGTCTGACCGTCAATGGGCAGCTATGATGATGGGTGACGAAGCTTATGCTGGCGCTCGCTCTTTCTTCCACCTCAAAGAAACTATCACTAAAATCACTGGTTTCGACTGGATTATCCCTACTCACCAAGGTCGTGCTGCTGAAAACGTGCTTTTCCCTTCCCTCGTTAACGAAGGCGACATCGTTCCTGGTAACTCTCACTTCGATACTACTAAAGGTCACATCGAAGGCCGTAAAGCTTTCGCAGTAGACTGCACTATCGACGAAGCTAAAGACACTC
>JAZLEE010000143.1:0-1566 GCA_045615085.1 Candidatus Aphodosoma sp.
ATGAGGAGTGAGATAAAGAATGAGGAATGATTCTTAATTCTTAATTCTTAATTATTAATTATTAATTATTAATTATGAATAATAACCCATTAGAATTATTAAATGCTTATATAAAAGAGCATAAACTGCGACACACTTACGAACGTGAGCGTGTCTTGGAGTATATTCTAACCATAGATGGGCATTTCACCGTGCAATCTGTCCACGAGCAAATGAATACCGAACAACCTATTGCACGTGGTTCGATATATAACATTTTGGAACTATTCGAAAAAATAGGAATAATAGTGCGCCACCCTTTCCCTGGCAACGAGGCACAATACGAAACTACCGCACGAGCCAACACCCATCACCACCGCGTTTGCATATCGTGTGGCGCAATAAAAGAATTTTCGGACCAGAAATTCAATAAAGCAATCAAAAATAGAACTTTTGCTTCATTCGAAAAACGATTCCATTCGATATACCTATACGGTTTGTGCAAAAAATGCCAACCAAAGACTAAAAAGACAAAAAAATAAGACAAGCATCTGACTACAATACAAACCATCATCTCTAAAATCAAGCATGAAACAATTTGACCACTATACTTCGACCGACAAAATGCGAGACCTAATTCAGCACAACAATGCGCTGATAATGGTGCTTGCCCGATTTGACATACCTCTCGGCTTTGGCGAAAAAACTGTGGACGAAATATGCCAATCTCACAACATCGACACAAATACGTTTCTCGAAGTAGCCAATTTTGTATCAAACAATAGTTTCGATTACACCAACATCTCGGTCAAATCGCTCATCAACTATCTCAAAAAAGCCCACGAATACTATCTCGAATTCAGTCTGCCTGCCATACGTCGCAAACTAATCGAGGCCATCGACCTCGCCCACTCCAACGAAATAAGCATACTAATCATTCGCCTTTACGACGAATATGTCAACGAAGTGAAACGACACATGGGCTACGAAAACAATGTCGTGTTCCGCTATGTCGACAACCTACTACAAAAATACCTAAATCGCAACTACACTATATCAACCTTCGCTGGCAAGCACTCGCCCATAGGCGATAAACTAACACAACTTAAAGACGCAATCATCTGCTACTTCCCCGAAAAGAACAACTATCTGCTCAACGATGTGCTACTCGACATCATGATTTGCGAACAGGACCTTGCCTCGCACTGCAAAATTGAGGACCGTCTATTCGTACCTGCTGTAGAGTTAGAAGAAATAAAACTAAAAAATTCAGGCAAAGCCCAATACTCCGACAACAAAAACAAAGACTTGACCTATAAAGAAAAATCCGACTCGCTCAGTCAGCGCGAAAAGGACATTATTGCTTGCGTAGCCAAAGGCATGAGCAACAAAGAGATTGCCGATGCACTATTTCTTTCAGTTCACACCGTAACTACCCACCGCCGCAATATCGCAGCCAAACTACAAATTCACTCTCCATCAGGAATCACAATCTACGCCATAGTCAATCACCTGATACGCATCGAAGATCTAAAATAAAAAAAGATAGGGACCACTCAATCGTGTGTCCCTATCTTTTTTTTATTT
>JAZLEE010000144.1:0-2870 GCA_045615085.1 Candidatus Aphodosoma sp.
GCTTCTTCGGCTGTGAACCGCCGTCACCAAGCTTTCTTCGAAGCTATCAAAAATCGCGAACAAGAAATCGAAAAAGAACGCACCGAAGTTATCGAATTTATCGAAAATATCGATACTGCTGCAATTACTACATATAAAGAATGGGACGAAAAAACTCAAGAAGTTATCGCCCTCAACGAAAAATTCCGCTCTGACGACCCTACTGAACGCCGCGTAATCAACCGCTTGTTCAAACGCTACCGCTCGGCTTGCGACCGCTTCTTCGAAGCTAAAAACGAATACTATCGTCGCATCAAAGAAGAACTCCAAGCTAACCTCGAGAAAAAACGTCTCCTCGTGGAAAAAGCCGAACAACTAAAAAATAGCGAAGAGTGGCGCTCTACTACCGACAAACTCATCGCCCTCCAAAAAGAGTGGAAAACTATTGGCCCTACTGCTAAAAAATATAGCGACGCTATCTGGGCTCGATTCATCGCTGCTTGCGACCACTTCTTTGCTCGCAAAGAGGAAAACTTCAAAGGCAAAAAGACTGAAGAACAAGAAAACCTTCGTCTCAAACTCGAAGCTATCGAGGCTATCAAAGCATACGAACTCACTGGCAACGACGATGAAGACAACTCTGCCCTTCGCCGCCTATCGGATGCTTATAGCGTGATTGGTCACGTGCCTTTCAAAGAAAAAGACCGCGTGTACAAACTATATAAAGATGCGCTCAACGAAAAAACAAGCAAAATACGCTCACGCCGTCGCACTGCCGAACTTGCGTTCAATGGCGACCGCAACAAGTTGTTCCGTCAGTACGAATCTCTCAAACAACAAATTGCTACTTACGAAAACAACATCTGTTTCTTCAACAGCTCATCTAAAAAAGGTAATAAAATGGTAGAAGAACTTGAACGCAAAATCCAAAACCTCCGTCAAGACCTCGCCATCATCATCGACCAAATCAACAAATTAGAAGACTAAAAGAGTTCAGAGTACAGATAACAGATTACAGATAATATACGCGCCGTACCCCAAAAACTGCTCCCCTGAGTTAGGGGAGCTCCCCGTAGGGGTGAGGGGTCTGTAGACAGTAGACCATTAATATAAACCGTACCTCAAAACTCTCCCCCTGTTTATAGGGGGAACCGACGTAGAAGCGAGTGCAGATTCAAGCTTGCTTGGAATATGCCAAGCGACAAGGAGGTCGCCGAAGGCAATCCGCGAAGCGGGAGGGGGTTCACTCCTAACTCCTCACTCCTAACTCCTCACTAAAATAAATATTATGTCAGTTCACACACCTGAAGATATTCGCAAAGTAACCACTCACCGTCTCTATGAGATGAAACAACGTGGCGAAAAAATCAGTATGATTACATCATACGACTACACTATGGCTTCTATCGTCGACGAAGCTGGTGTAGATGTCATCCTCGTGGGCGACTCGGCATCGAACGTAGTGGCTGGTAACGTAACTACCCTACCTATCACTCTCGATCAAATGATTTTCCTCGGCAAATCGGTGGTGAAAGCCGTGCGCCGTGCCCTCGTTGTGGTAGACATGCCTTTCGGTACCTACCAAGTGTCGGAAACCGAGGCTGTGAGCAATGCTATCAAAATCATGAAAATTACACACGCCGACGCTCTCAAACTCGAAGGCGGTGTGGAAATCATCGATGCTGTGCGCAAGATTCTTGCAGCAGGTATCCCTATCATGGGGCACCTCGGACTTATGCCGCAGTCTATCAACAAGTATGGCACCTACAATGTGCGCGCTAAGCAACAAAACGAAGCCGAAAAACTCATTGCCGATGCTAAGGCTCTCGAAGAGGCTGGATGTTTTGCTATCGTGCTCGAAAAAATCCCTGCTACTCTTGCCAAACGCGTGGCCCAAGAGGTGCATATTCCTATCATCGGCATCGGTGCTGGTGGCGATGTAGATGGTCAGGTGCTCGGGCTTCACGATATGCTTGGCATGACTAAGGGCTTCTCGCCTCGATTCCTTCGTAGATATGCCGACCTCAACACTATTATCAACGAGGCTGTGAGCCACTATGTTGAGGATGTGAAGAGTTGCGACTTCCCTAACGCAAACGAGCAATATTAACAAGATTTTATCTAAAATATAAAGACGTATAAGGAAAATTACACGTTTTCTGAATACGTCTTTTATATCTTTATTGAAATAAACTACAAAAAAACATAATTTATTAACAATTAAAACTATTGCGTATGAAGAAATTTTTACTCATGATGCTTTGTTTTGCCATTAGTTATGCTGTCTCGGCTGAGACTGTCGTAACTGGTACAATCATCGACGAAGAGGACCAACCTCTTATTGGTGGTTCGGTGATTGTGGTTGGCACATCGCAAGGTACAAGTACCGACATTGACGGTAGTTTCAAATTCACTGTTCGTGAAGGTGACAAAATTCAAGTGAGCTACTTGAACTACAAGACATTAAATTTTGATGTCGACACCAAACAGGCTACACTCGACTTGGGTGTTATCAAAATGAAGCCTGATGTTATTGCCATGGAAGATATCGTTATCTCGCAATCGGTGGCAGTACAACGCCGTACGCCTGTGGCTGTGGCTACAGTGCCTGTGCAAGAAATCGAATTGAAAATCGGTGGACAAGAGTTCCCTGAAGTGTTGAAATCTACTCCTGGTGTTTATGTAACCAAAGATGGTGGTGGATATGGCGACTCTAAAATCAATATGCGTGGCTTCAAATCTGCCAATATCGCTGTTATGATTAATGGTGTGCCTGTCAACGATATGGAATGGGGCGGCCTTTATTGGTCAAACTGGGCTGGTTTGTCCGACGTAACTCGCTCTATGCAAACTCAACGTGGTATGGGTGCCTCTAAAATCTCTTCGCCTTC
>JAZLEE010000145.1:0-3221 GCA_045615085.1 Candidatus Aphodosoma sp.
AAAGGTCGTCGGTTTTTGTATGCGGCTTATGAATACGTCGAAGGGGTGCGATTGGATAAGTTTATGAAACGAAAAAAGCATCCGAAATTGGGAGTTGATTTTTTTGTTGATCTGTGTGAGGCTGTTAATAATGTTGCGATAGTCACCGATGGTGGCGGACATAATGCGATTTCGCCTGAGAATATCATCGTTAAAGATATGGGCGGAGGTAAATATAAACCCTATTTGATTGGCTATGCCGATATGTGGGGTCCAACAAAACGAAAAAAAGTGTGTGATGTAGAGTCGTTAGATCACCGCTTTCGAGCTCCCGAAACTTTTGCTGGAGCTTTCTCGGAGGCTTCCGATATCTATTCATTAGGTATGATTTATGCCTACATTACCTATGGAGAAAAATTTATGGATTGTACTCTTGAAGAGTTGCAAGAAATGACAGAGAAGCAACGTAGAAGAGTAATAGAACGTAAACGATATGGCGTTTTGTGGTGGGTAGATTGCGATGAGGAACCACTTAGAGAAATAGTGATGAAAGCTATTGAAGAAAAACCAGAAGAGCGTTTTTATCGAGTTTGGCATATTAAACAAGAAATAGAGAAACTATCAAAGGAGTTGCGGGAATTCGATGATATGTGTAACTCTCTATTTGCCAAACAGGTGGAGCAAAAAGAGTCGTTCTTTGACAAGGAGAAAAAGAAGGAGGAACCTTCAACTGAAACCTCCGATTTTGATAAGTTACTCGATGACTTTATAAAGACTCAGTTGGATAATGATGACGAGGAGAATAAGGATGATAAATCTGCTGAATCTGAAGGTAAGAATGATAGTATGGAGGATTTCTTACGTAACCTCGAAGGAACTGTAGATGAGCCTGAGGATGATACTTCGTTTGATAATGATTGGCGCAATGATGATGGAGCGGCGAGAGTGAATGTTTCGATTAAGAAGGTCAATGGACGTGGATTTGCTGATGTTGCAGGAATGCATTCGTTGAAAGGATTGTTGAAACGAAACTTTATTGATATTATCCTTCACAAAGATAAAGCGAAAAAGTATAATATCAAGCCGTCGAATGGTATTTTGCTTTATGGTCCTCCAGGATGTGGTAAGACTTATATTGCAGAGAAGATAGCCGAGGAAGCAAAATTGAATTTTGTAATGGTTAAACCATCGGACCTTGGTTCTACTTATATTCATGGATCGCAAACAAAGATTGCGGACTTGTTTAAGAAAGCAGAGAAATCTGCACCAGCGCTCTTATGTTTTGATGAATTTGACACATTAGTGCCAGCTCGCAAGGAAGATTCGCACCATAGCACGGTGAGTGAGGTGAATGAGTTTCTTGTACAGCTTAATAATTGTGCTGCTCGTGGTGTGTATGTGTTGGCAATGACGAATAATATTAACCTTATTGACACGGCGGTGTTGCGTAAAGGTCGTATGGATGAGGTGATATATGTGTCGGAACCAGATGTTGATGCGAGAAAAGAGATATTTGCTATTGAGTTGGCTAAGTGTGAGATGGCAAGTGAAAGTGTTGATTTGCAGCGTTTGGCTGATATAACACGTGGCTATACATCGAGTGATATTGCATACATTGTGATGGAAGCATCGAGAGAAGCATTCCGTAATGCAATTGAGATAGATGATATGGTTGAGGTGGATCAGACTCTTATAGAGGGAGTTGTGGGACGAACATCGCCTTCGATTTCGGCTAAGGAGTTGAAACACTATGAGGATATGCGCAATGAATTTGTGAATAAGAAGAAACAGATTGAAGTGCGTCCACGTATAGGTTTTGCAGTATAATTATGAAAAAGAGGTGCAATAAATTAGTTGCATCTCTTTTTTTGTTGAGTAAATATTTGTTTGTGTTAAATAAAAATTCTAACTTTGCACATAATAAAAATGATTCAATTATGGGAATGTGTTTCTTGGAAAATGATCAATTGCGAGTAGAGGTATCTACTTTTGGCGCTGAATTGCAGTCTATACGTAATAAGAAGAGTGGATTTGAGTATCTTTGGCATGGGGATAAGGCTTATTGGGGACGCCGTTCGCCTGTGTTGTTTCCAATTGTAGGGAAAGTGTGGAATGGGCGTATGAAATATCAAGGGTTTGAATATGCTTTGAGTCAGCATGGATTTGCACGAGATTGTGAGTTCGTTAAACTTGATGAAAGCCGATTGAATGAGTTGTTGCCAAAAGAGGGTGTGCAAAAGTGTGGTTTTGCTTTGTATTCGAATGAAGAGACGAAGAAAATATATCCGTTTGATTTTGCGCTATACATTATATATTGTTTGATTGAGAATAGTGTTGAAGTGAATTGGATTGTTGAAAATCGTACGGAAGGAGATATGTATTTTCAGATTGGGGCACATCCAGCATTTAATTATCGTGATTTTGATGAAGATGCGGATATTCAAGGTTATATGAAGTTTGATAGAACGGGAAAGATGTTGCTTACGACTCTTGAGTGTGGCGGTTATGCAGCGTGCAAACGTAGAGAGATAGAAGTGGCGTCGGATGGTATAGCAATAAATAAGGAAACGTTTGCTGGAGATGCTTTGGTTTTTGAAAAGCAGTTGAAGCGTGTGGCTTTGTGTGATAAGAAGGGAGATTCGTATGTAGAGGTGGAATTTGATGCTCCAGTGGTAGGATTGTGGTCGCCTGCAAAGATGGGTTATGCACCATTTATGTGTATTGAGCCATGGTATGGTAGGTGTGATGATAGTAATTTTGAGGGTGATTATAATGAAAAACCTTATATAAATTGTTTGAAAGAGGGAGAATTGTTTCATTCGATGTATAAAATTATTTTGAAATAGTTGTATTTTGGTGACTATGATGGGCTTTTTTTTGATGTGAGTTTTGTGCGTTTTTACATCTAAAATCGTGAAATTGCGAAAAAAGTGGTGTTGATGGATGCGAAAAAAGTGGTTTTGAGGGTTGGAGAATGTTGTTTTTAGACGCATTTTTGTGTTTTTGGTGGGTGAAGTCATGATTTTATGGTGGAGTTAATTGTTTGTTGATTAGTGAGATATGAAAAATAATATATTTTTATTGAAAAAAGTTTAGAAAATATTTGGTGGTTTCGGAAAAAGGTCGTATCTTTGCATCGCAATTGAGAGAGATACTTAATCAATCGAGAGAGCGACGATGGTGTGGTAGTTCAGCTGGTTAGAATACCTGCCTGTCACGCAGGGGGTCGCGGGTTCGAGTCC
>JAZLEE010000146.1:0-4733 GCA_045615085.1 Candidatus Aphodosoma sp.
CTTTTCATCTTCACATTCAACCTCGGCATTCGTGGTGCCGCCTATGCCACACTTGTGTCGATGTTCATCTCTTGTGCATGGATTATGCACTTCTTCTTCCGCAAGGACAATCTACTCAGTTTCAGAAAGCTAACATTTTACATCTCTCGCTTTTCCCGCCAAAGACTCAAAGACCTTCGATTCTCAATTCTCAATTCTCAATTCTCAATTCTTAGCATAGGTCTCTCGTCATTCCTGCTCCACACTGCCACTTCATTGGTTAATGTACTAATGAATCACACTCTACAAAACCATGGAGGCGACCTCGCTATTGGAGCATTTGGCATCATCACATCATTTACATCGCTCATCGTCATGGCTATCGTAGGCATGGCACAAGGTATGCAACCTATCATTGGCTACAATTATGGCGCAGGTCTTTACAATAGAGTCAAAACTACTCTTAAATATTGCATCTCTATTGCCACTATAATCACTGCACTAGGATGTGTAGCAGCTCTGATTTTACCTAACCACATCGCACGCATGTTTACCACCGACACTCAATTGATAAATATCACCGCAAGTGGATTATCAATATACGCATCTACGTTCTTTGTGGTTGGTTTTCATATTATTACTACCAACTATTTCCAAAGCATAGGTCGCGCTGGAGTGTCGATATTTCTATCTCTTTCGCGCCAAATTTTGTTGCTCATACCATTCATTCTGCTATTCCCCCCTATATGGCATTTGAAAGGTGCTTGGCTCGCTCAACCTATGTCAAATATCATCTCGGCAATAATAGCAACGATAATACTATTCGCTCATATAAGAAAATTATCAAAATAATTGCGGTTTTTCTTGTTAGTTCGTAAAAAAAATACTAACTTTGCAACATATTACGATAATTTACTTTTATATTTTAATGCGAATTTCCATAAATTATCATTAATAAATTTATGATTGACTTATGATAATTTATGCTGAGATATATCCAAAATTTCCGTTTCTAAAAAAATGCAACTCCCTCCAATAAATGATATATACCAAAAACTTCTCGATTGGCGCGAACGACACATCAAAGAGAAGCGTTTTGTACTTATACTTGCCTTCATTACTGGTCTTGGTTGTGCGTTAGCAGCTTTTTTATTAAAAAGTTCAATTCACTTTGTGCAAGACATCGTGAAGTCGCTCATGGCCAACGACTCGCTCAACTATTGGTACCTTGCATTCCCGGCTGTAGGTATCGTCATAGCTACTCTATTCGTGAAATATGTGGTGAAAGACGACATCTCGCATGGCGTAACTAAAATTCTTTACGCAATTTCTCAACACAAAGCTATTATAAAACTACACAACTGTTGGTCATCAATAGTTGCATCTAGTATTACCATCGGTTTTGGTGGTTCAGTCGGTGCCGAAGCACCTATCGTACTCACAGGTTCTGCCATAGGTTCCAACCTCGGACAATTCTTCAAAATGGACCAACGCACGCTGATGCTCCTCGTAGGTTGTGGCGCTGCTGGCGCTGTAGGTGGTATCTTCAAAGCCCCTATTGCTGGCGTTACTTTCGTTATGGAGGTGCTACTTATGGACCTCACCATGACATCTATCGTGCCTCTGCTCATCGCATCTGTTACGGCTACAGCTTTCTCGTATCTTTTTATGGGCAACGAGGTGATGTTCCATTTCGACAATTATGCACCTTTCACCCTTGACCGTATCCCTTATCTCATTCTACTTGGTGTGGTGTGCGGACTCATTTCGCTATACTTCACTCGCGGTATGAATTTCCTCGAAGGTATATTCCGTCGTCTCAAAGTGCCTCACAAAAAGATTGCTGTGGGTGGATTGATGTTGGGAGGTCTTATCTTCCTATTCCCTCCTCTTTATGGCGAGGGTTACGACACTATCAATGCTCTCCTCACTGGCGAATGCTACAACCTCTTCAATCAATCGCTTCTCTACGACTTCCGTTTCGAGGCTTGGGCTATTGTTCTCTATCTCTCACTCATTATTTTCTTCAAAATATTCGCTTCGGCAGCCACTAATGGTGCGGGCGGTACGGGCGGTATCTTTGCACCTTCGCTATTTGTTGGTTGTATCACAGGCTTTGTTGTAGCCGAGGTGTTGAATATCGTAGGATTACCTGTACCTCATCAAAATTTTGCATTTGCTGGTATGGCAGGTCTTATGTCTGGCGTAATGCATGCCCCTCTCACTGGAACATTCCTCATTGCCGAACTCACTGGCGGCTACGACCTATTTATGACACTTATGATTACTTCGGTAATTGCCTATCTCACTATCATCGTATTCGAACGCCACTCACTATATGCTATGCGTCTTGCGCAAAAAGGCGAATTGCTCACTCACCACAAGGACCGCGCAGTGCTCACACTTATGAAGATGGATAACGTAATCGAAACCGACCTATCTATCGTCACTCCCGACACTACTCTTGGTCAGTTAGTAAAAGTGATATCTAAGTCCAACCGCAACCTATTCCCTGTGGTTAATCCTAAAAACCAACGTTTTGTGGGTGTCGTATCACTCGACGAGGTACGTAATATCATGTTCCGCCCTGAATTATACGACCGCTACACTGTGCAAGAACTGATGAATATGCCTCCTGCTCGCATCGTGGTGAATATGTCGATGGACAAGGTGATGGATACGTTTGAAACTACTGGAGCTTGGAATCTCCCTGTAGTCGACGAAGAGAACAAATATATAGGTTTCGTATCTAAATCAAAGATATTCAACACCTACCGCAAAGTGCTCGTTCACTTCTCTGAAGAATAGTTTAAATAATGCACAATTCATAATACTACTAAAAATATAACAATACTAACGAGGCGAAGCCGAGTACAAGTCTTGCTACTCGCTACTCGCTACTAAAAATCTAATAATATGGCAAATCGTAGAACTCTCAAAAAACAAATCCGTGCTATCCTCGGTCAATTGATGGACGAATGTATCATCTGCAACCTCGTACTTCCTAAATTTGACAACACTACTCTCGACTCGTTCGCTGCACGTATCATCGAAATCAACGACGAATTCATCGCACGCGCTAACCACCCAGAGGGTACTAAAGACCGCAAACGCACAAAACAATACTACGCTGCTCTTGTTCAAGACTTCAACAAAGCTACTCTCGAGCTTATCCAAGACATGAACAAAGTGAGCGAATAACTTTTCGATGGCAAAAATCAACAAAACGAATGCTGCTCGCCTACTCGACCAAAAGAAGATAACATACCAACTTATCCCATACGAAGTAGACGAACAGCATCTTGACGTGAAGCATGTTGCCGACAGCCTAAACGAACCGATAGAACAAGTGTTCAAAACTTTGGTTCTGAAAGGCGATAAGTCGGGGCATTTTGTGTGTGTCATTCCCGGCGACCATGAGGTAGACCTAAAAAAAGCGGCTAAGGTAAGTGGCAATAAAAATTGCGAACTTATCCCCATGAAGGATTTGTTGCCTACTACTGGCTACATCAGAGGCGGTTGCTCGCCTATTGGAATGAAAAAGCCATTCCCTACCTACTTACACCAAACTGCCATGGATTTTCCATACATATATATAAGTGCAGGTGTACGTGGACTACAAATCCAAATCGCCCCAGCCGACCTAATATCCGTCAGCAACGCCACACTTAACGACCTAATTTTATAAACATAAATTATCATACATTTACCATAAATTTGACAATAAAAATTAATGAGTTATTAACGATAATTTACGTTAATAAAAAGTAATATGAAAGAAAAAACTTGCCCTCGTTGTGGCGCAAAATTCATCTGTCGCCACGATGATAATATCACCAAATGCCAATGTGCATCGGTGCAACTAACACCTGAAGTGCGCAAATACATCTCAGAGAATTACGCCGATTGTCTTTGTGTAAACTGCCTTCGCGAGATTCTATTCGATAAAATTTGGCAAAATTTTTGATATAGCAACTAATAAAGAGTCTAGCTACTCACTAAAAAAAATAAAACTATGAAAGCAAAAATCATCAGTATCGTATCGCTCATCATCATCCTCGCATTGGCAGGTGTATTCTACTTCCGTTACTACTTCGTATTCGGCGAAGGCGTGAAGGCTGGCGAACTCAACTATATGGTACACAAGGGCTATGTATTCAAAACCTACGAAGGTAAGTTGATTCAAGCAGGTTTCAAAGGTCAATCTACCAACGGCGTTGCCACTGGCATACAAAGCTACGAATTCCAATTCTCTGTAACCGACGAAACTATTGCCGACTCGCTCATGCGTTGCTCAGGCAAGCAAGTCGAACTCCACTACAAAGAATATCTCAACCCTATCGTTTGGCGTGGCGTGAGCGAATTCGTTGTCGACAGCATCATTGCCGTTAAATAAATCACTATACAATAATCATTAAAACACTATACATTAAACTTATGGAATTAGCAAGTAAATACAATCCACAAGACGTAGAACAAAAATGGTATCAATATTGGCTCGACCATGCTCTCTTCTCAAGCAAACCTGATGGTCGCAAGCCTTACACTATAGTTATCCCACCACCTAACGTGACTGGTGTGCTCCACATGGGCCACATGCTCAACAACACTATCCAAGACATCCTCGTGCGTCGCGCTCGTATGATGGGCTTCAATGCTTGTTGGGTGCCTGGCACCGACCACGCCTCTATCGCTACCGAAGCTAAGGTGGTCAACCGCCTCGCTGCTCAAGGCATTAAGAAAACCGACCTCTC
>JAZLEE010000147.1:0-2478 GCA_045615085.1 Candidatus Aphodosoma sp.
TTCATAATATTCTACTTTTATATATTAAAAACGGAAACCTACATTCAAATAAATAGTTGAACCAAACGCATAGAAATATTTAGAAGGGAAACGTTGCAAGTAAACTGCACGTTCATCCAAAGTCGTAGATGTATCATCTGCTCTAAAACGACTTTGCTCGTAACCTCCAGTTTTGAGTGTACGATTGTTTAAAATATTTGTTGCACTGAGGTTGATATTCAAGTAGTATTTATAATTGATACGGATTGATTTACCAATCGAAGCATCGACTGTTACGCCACCATTCAAGCGCTCTTGACGTGTGATGCGGTCGATGAGCATAGCGTCTGCCTCTCGCTCGGGATTCAAACCTGCAATTGCTTTGTCGGTACGACGCAATGGATTGAAATCGAGGTAGGTATTGGTAAAGTAATTTACGTTCACGTCGAAGAACCAATATTTTGGGTGGAAATAGTGAAGACCAAGACTTGTGGCTACCTCTGGTGTGCCATCCAAATGGAATCCTTTGCAGTGGATCAACTCTTGTTGGTCTGACTCAAGGCCGTTTTCGTAGCTGATAGTGGCTTGTGCGTCGGTTGTATAGAGGTTTTGACCGATACCTGCAATCAAATCAACGGTGAATCCGTCGATTACGTTGAATTCAAGACCAATCTCGGCACCTGTGTGGCGTTTGTTGAAGCCATACATTGCAAAGTTGACATAGGTGTTGTACTCGTCGTTATAGAACGAACTTAAATCAGACGAGTTCCAGAAATTTGTATTATAAATTGTCACACGACCATTGACTATCGGTGTGCGCACATAGTAGCTCAAATCGGCTGTGACATACATCTCTGGTTTCAAATATGGAATCAAGTTTGGTTTGATACGTTGTGCAAAATATGCTGTATTGGCAAGCAATGGGTTTGTACCATGTGCCACGTTCAATGCTAAGATATGACGACCTGTGATACGATAGTTGATACCTGCCTTAGCAGCATAGGTAATAAAGTTTTGAGTTGGACTCATACCATAACTACCTTCTACTGTTTTCTTCCATGATTGACTATAAGCCAAACCATTGAGAGTAGAATACATTTCGATAGGCTCTGCCGAACGACCATTCAACATCTTACCCACACGCCAAAAGTTTGAGTATTGTGCTTGTGCACCAAAATATACATCAAAACGGCTTGCTGAATATGTTGCTTGTCCCCAAAGTTTTGCACTATTCGCATAGATATCATAATCATAACCAAATTTATCACCTACATACACTTTGCGATTAGGATTGTTCAAGTCGTTTTGCATGAAGTTAGGATTACCAGGATTGTCACGCTCGCCATATTGGTCGATATCCAACCAATAGTTAGCACCCAAAAGGTCATCTACCAATTTGAAGTGGTTAGCAATAGTTGCCTGCAATTCTACCCCACCATCCACTTTCCATGCCTCGTTGATTTTGTAGTTCAACACCGAGTTGGCTGTGATTACTTGTTGGTCATTACGACGATTTTCTACCATATAACGACCCGATTTGCCTTGCTCGTTAGCCAAATAGTTGGTTTGATACATTTTGTCCCAATTGATTTGACGATATGTCTCATCTGTTCTCCACAACTCTTCACGCAATTTTGCTTGCTCAATACTCGACTGAAAAAGAGAACCATCTTTATTGTAGTACGACAAATAATATCCTGGCAAATTGCGATAGTAGTCCGGACGTGGGTCAGCTGCTTTATACCAGTTCATAGATGTGCGACCATCCATTTGATATTTATAACCCAATGATGTAGTGAGTTTTGATGCTTCATCTATTTTCCATTCGTGACTGAATACTGCAATTGGAGTGAACGATTTCACCTGTTTTGCATTACGCATCACGCCATTTTGATAACCCCAGTTGGCGTTATAGTTGTTGTTTCCATAACCTTTACCTGGTATACGCACAAAGAAGAAGTTTTCGGCTGGAGTCAAATCGTATGCCTCTTGTGTCGAACCGGCTTGTTGACCACGCTTGGTTGGTGCTCCCATCACTGTCAACGACACTGAGTGTTTGTCATTAATACGCTTTTCTGCCGCTGCCGAGAATGCCCACGCATCATAAAACGTACCTGCCACATAACCCTCTTTTGCCCAACGATATGAGCCCGACACTGCGAATGCCCATCCGTTGTTCATCATGCCTGTTGCATATGTCACCATAGTGCGTGTGGTATATGTGCGGTTCGATGCCACTTGACTCACTTTGAATCCTTTACGCACTGCCGAAGCTCGTGCATTGATATTCACTGCTCCACCTACATTACTAAACGAAAACGAGTTTGCCTCTGTTGCATTCACTGTCTCTTTGGTGCGCACCATATCGTTCAAACCTCCTATTTGGCTATACGTAAACCATCCACGCTCGGCATCGTTCATCAACACGCCATTGAGGTAGGTTTGATTATATTTTCCATCCAAACCACGCATACGGAATCGCATTGATGAGAACTGATA
>JAZLEE010000148.1:0-1900 GCA_045615085.1 Candidatus Aphodosoma sp.
CAAATCAGTCACGACACTACCACCAGAGTGCCGACATCCGACATAAGCTTGGTCTTACGGAAAGCGACACCAACCTCTCGATTTTCCTTAGAGATATGCTTGAAAAGTAGGTTTGTAAAACTTTTTGCGAGTAACTTTGTATTATAAAACTCTAAAATTGATGCGATGATTTCGAGTAATTTTTTCGATAATTTTATCTTGACTGTAAATTGTTGATATATAGGACTATATATGATTTTATTGTTTAGATGGTGAAAAAATATTAAATAATTTTTACAAAAAAGTTTGCAGAATAAAAAAAAGTGTATATCTTTGCACTCGCTTACAAGAAATAAGCACAACAAATGATGGTGCCATAGCTCAGTTGGTAGAGCAAAGGACTGAAAATCCTTGTGTCCCTGGTTCGAATCCCGGTGGCACCACGAAGAATCACAGCAAAAAGATGAAAACCTCTGAATTTCAACGAATTCAGAGGTTTTCTTTTTGTTTCAACTGTGCAAAACATGCAGATTTAGGAATTTCAATCGTGCCAAATTCGTGGCTTTTTTTTGAGCCACTGAAAAAAGCCACGATTTGATATGTAAAGCACAGATATTCACTTATTTGCATAGCGTGCATTTCATCAAACATTAGCACTTTTGTACCACAAAAAATGTATGTAAGATGAAGCATGAAACAATGAAAATCCTCTTCGTTATCAAGAAGAGCAGCTTGCTGAAGAACGGCGAAGCACCTATCGTAGTCCGTGTTACTATCAACGGAGTGTCTGACGAGGTACGCATACAGCGTAGCGTATTGCCTCGTTTGTGGAACCAAGCCCGTGGCTGCTGTAAAGGCAGAGACAGGGTTTCAATCGAACTGAACGATTACATCGAATCTCTCAAAACCAAGATTCACAACCTTCACAAAGAGTTGTTGCTTGAAGATGCACTCATCACTCCTTCCCACCTATTGAAACGCTTATTTAATAAAGGTGATAAGCGAACATTCCTCAATACAATGGAAAAGGAGATTAAAGCAATGGAAGCACTAATCGGTATCGAGTATGAGAAGATAACCATCAACCGATATTGGAATTGCTACCGTTGCTTGAAGGCTTGTGTTCAATCTTTCTATGAAAAGGAGGATATTGTCTTTCCTGAACTTTCTCGTGACTTTATTATCTAGGTCGAACGACACATGCGGCTTGAAAAGCGTCTTTGCCAAAATACATTGGTGAGATATATGAAGTGTTTCAAGAAATTTGTGAATATGGGACTTAATATGGGTTGGATGAGAGTAAATCCTTTTGCCGGCATACAATATCGCCAGCAGGAAAATGATCCTACATTCCTGACTCTTGAGGAGGTCAAGACAATAGCAGGTATGGAATTTCCTGTAGCTCGACTAAACATTGTTAGGGATATGTTCCTGTTCAGTTGTTTTACAGGTCTTGCTTTTATTGATGCAAAGGAGTTGAAACGCACTGAAATCATTAAGGACAACAATGGCAAGATGTGGATTAGAAAAGGTCGTCACAAGATGAAAAAGGAGAAGGCAAGATGTATCAGCAATGTACCTCTTATCACTCCTGCCATAGAAATACTTGAGAAATATGAGGATCATCCAACCTGTATTGAAAAGGATGTTTGTTTGCCTTTGTTCTGCAATCAGACGATGAATTCATACCTAAAACAAATTGCTACGCTTTGCAATATTGACAAGAATCTGACCACACATGTGGCCCGTCATACGTTTGCCACGACCATAACTTTGGCTAATAAAGTTTCGTTGGAGAATGTTGCAAAGATGATGGGGCACGCATCTACCCGTATGACTCAACACTATGCAAGAGTATTGGATCAAACCATCATGAGTGATATGGAAAAGGTTCAGATATTATTCTAATAAATAGATTCGT
>JAZLEE010000149.1:0-3090 GCA_045615085.1 Candidatus Aphodosoma sp.
TGACAAGTTTTAGCAGTTTGGTATAGTAATTTTGCAGCGAAATTAATCGTTTGAGGCATTTATAGCCGAAATAAGAAATTCAAAAAACAACTCAAAATTATACTGCTATGGCTACTATTCAATCTATCACAGTCAAAGAAACGACTATTCGTACTATCACGCAAAATGGTATCGACTACATTTGTCTAACAGACATCGCTCGTCAAAAGAATCCTATTGAACCCAAGGATGTGGTCAAAAATTGGATGCGTTCTAAAAACACCATCGAATATTTGGGAATGTGGGAACTATTAAATAATCCTCTTTTTAAAGGGGTCGAATTCGACCCCCTTTTACAAGAAGCGGGTAGTAACGCATTCACGATGAGCCCATCAAGATGGATCGAATTGACGAATGCAGTAGGTATTCTTATTAAAAATGGATCAAGAGGCGGCACCTATGCCCAACGAGATATCGCATTCAAGTTTGCCAGTTGGGTATCTGTCGAGTTTGAACTTTACCTCATCAAAGAGTTCCAACGCCTCAAAGCAGCAGAGCAGCAAGCTATTGGTTGGTCAGCTAAGCGCGAACTCGCTAAAATCAACTACCACATCCATACCGATGCTATCAAAGGTAACCTTATCCCAAAAGAGATTGATGACTTCCATCGCTCCATGATTTATGCGGAGGAAGCAGATGTGCTGAATGTGGCATTATTCGGCATGACCGCCAAAGAGTGGCGCGTGGCTAATCCTGATTTAAAAGGCAATATGCGCGATTATGCAACCATCAACCAGTTGATTTGTTTGAGCAACATGGAGAATATCAATGCCGTATTCATCAACGAAGGCATTACACAATCCGACCGCTTGCACAAACTCAACCAAATCGCCATCCAACAGATGACCGTTTTGGAGAATATCGAAAGCAAAAAGATACTAACTCAAAATTCATAATTCTTAATTCTTATCTCGCATTCGCTCGAACGATTATTCGCAAGCGAATTTTCAAAATTACTACTATGAGACTATTTGATTCGTATGATGATAATGATTTTTAAGGAAAATCTATGAAAAATTATCAAGAAGTATCGCCTAAAAGGTTAGAGGAGTACAACTCCATTGTTGATGAGGTAGATAAACGCGCCAAGGCGCTTATGAGTGAGGAAATGGGCATGCCCGAGGACTGCTGCGTAATGGGTGGCTGTCATGTGTTTTGGAAACACAAGAAGCGTATTCTTCGCACCGAATACCATATGGTTTGGCGCAGCCCTCAGGATCTTAATCCTACTTGGCATTTTGATTGAGAATAGTAAAATTTGCATTTCTAAAAAAATGTTGTATCATTGTAGCGCAGCGTTCACTAAACTATAAACATAGACATTATTTTTGTATAAAATACACTAAAAAAGTATATTTTCTTGCCAGTTTCAATTTTTTTTACTAATTTTGCGGCAGATTTCCCAAATATGTAACAAAAATGGGAAAAATATACAATGAAAAATAGCGTCATAAATAGTATTAAGCAACAGATTATCAGCAAAGGGCGTGCTAAGTTTTGGTTTGTTGATGATTTTATTGCTATTGGAAACAACGACTCCGTTCGAAAAGCACTTCAGCAGCTGACTAACGAGCAGATGTTGCTTCGGATTTGTCATGGTGTTTATTATTATCCAAAGATTGACCGCGAGCTTGGATTGGGCATCTTGATGCCTTCCAAAGAAAGCACAGCTCTGGCGATAGCCAAACATGCGGGTCTGAAGATTGTGCCTACAGGAGCATTTGCGCTGAATGCGCTAGGGTTAACCACTCAAGTGCAAACTGTTGTTGCTTTTCTAACGAATGGCCGCGCTCGTCAAATTAATTTAGGCGATGGAAGATACATTCATTTTTTTCATTCGTCATCGCAACGCCTTTTTGAGTACAATTCCTATCGCATGATACTCATTATCCAGGCTATGACCGAATTGGGCGAGAATGGCATGACCGATGATGTGCTATCAATATTGGCAGAACAACTATCGTTGGTATCTGAAAAGGATTTTATACATGACATCAAACTAGCTCCTATATGGGCGCAAACAATACTAAGGGGACTATGATTTATACCGATTTACGAACAGAAAGGATGCTTGCCGTCCTTGATCAAGTTAGTGCACAAACCAACTCCACTCAACAGACTATCGAGAAAGACTGGTGGGTGACACAAGTACTTCGTGTGCTATTTTCTCTGCCCTATGCTGAGCATCTATCTTTCAAGGGTGGCACATCACTCAGCAAAGCCTGGAATATTATTGAGCGTTTTTCTGAGGATGTAGATATTGCCATCAGTCGCGAGTTTCTTGGTTTTTCAGGCGAACTGAGTCGCACACAAGTAAGCGATAAACTGCGCCGTGCAGCATGCTCGTTCGTACGCGAGACGATGCAGAAAGACCTTAGAGAGGGTTTGATAGCATTAGGTATAGCACCTGAGAAGTTCAAGGTGTATGTCAATATTACTTCGGTCAGTACCACCGATCCTGAGGTTATATATATCGACTATGAATCTGTTCTTCCTAATTCGGAATATATTGCGCATACTGTCAAGGTAGAGGTGGGTGGTCGTAGCATGGCAGAGCCAGTACAGAATGTCTCCATTCAATCGCAGATAGATTCGGTTCTTCCGCAGGCAACTATTGTGCAGCCTGCTTTCGGTGTCAATGTGGTTGTTCCAGAACGAACATTTTTGGAGAAGCTGATGTTGCTGCACGAGGAGTTTGCCAAGCCTATGACTGAAGTGCGTACGGAGCGCATGAGTCGCCATCTCTATGATTTGCAACGCATGCTGCATACCGATATAGCGCAGCGCGCTTTGCGTGACGAGGCGCTTTATCGGGCGGTGGTGGAGCATCGTCGCAAGTTTATCAATTTGCGTGATTTTGATTACGGTACGCTATATCCTAAGCACCTTTCTTTGGAGATTCCGGCCAATGTGCTTGACCTTTGGCGCAAGGACTACGAGACGATGCAGCGTACCATGATTTATGGTCCATCTGTTTCTTTTGACGACTTGCTTGCAGATATTCGCCAACTCAATCTATGCATTCGCCAATTGCCTTGGTAACTAGCGCGT
>JAZLEE010000150.1:0-11436 GCA_045615085.1 Candidatus Aphodosoma sp.
ACTCACTCGTATCTCTTGCCCTTGGCTCGTAACATCTTGCGAATGGAACGACAAACTCACCCGTCGCGCTATCGTGTGGTTGTGCCAAAAAATCAACAAACCAATCCTCAAACTCACAAATAAAGACTACAACGAAAACGGCCTCAGCGAACTCGTAGCCCTCTACGGCTCAGCCTATAACGTAAATATCAAAATATTCAACGACCTCCAACACACAATCACCGGATGGCCTGGTGGCAAACCTAATGCCGACGACTCTAACCGTCCTGAACGCGCTAATCCATATCCTAAACGCGTCATCGTATTCTCTCCTCACCCCGACGACGACGTAATCTCAATGGGCGGCACACTCAAACGCCTCGTCGACCAAGGTCACGAAGTGCATGTTTGCTACGAAACATCTGGTAATATTGCCGTTGGCGACGACGAAATCATCCGCTTCATCGCCTTCGTCAAAGGTTTCACCGATATGTTCGATCCCGAAAACCAAGCAATTTACGCTAAATACGAAGAAATTCGCAAATTCCTCCTCGAAGAGAAAGGCGAAAACGACATCGACACCTTCGACGTACGTATGCTCAAAGGCCTTCTCCGTCGTGGCGAAGCCAAAGCTGCTTGTCGATTCATGGGCGTACGCTCTAAAAACGTACACTTCCTCAACCTCCCATTCTACGAAACTGGTACTATCAAAAAAGGCGACCTCGGTCGTGCCGATATCGACATCGTGAAAGCCATCATCGAAGAGGTAAAACCACACCAAATGTACGTTGCAGGCGACCTTGCCGACCCTCACGGCACTCACAAAGTATGTCTCGATGCTGTGCTCGCTGCTGTCGACGAAGTTAAAGACGATGCTTGGATGCAAAATTGCCGCATCTGGATGTATCGTGGTGCTTGGATGGAATGGGAAATCGACCATATCGAAATGGCAGTACCTCTTTCTCCTGAAGAACTTCGTGCAAAACGCAATGCTATCCTCAAGCACCAATCACAAATGGAAGGTGCACCATTCATGGGTGGCGACGAACGCCTCTTCTGGCAACGCTCTGAGGACCGCAACAAAGCAACTGCCGACCTCTATTGCCAACTCGGCCTTGCTGCCTACGAAGCCATCGAAGCCTTCGTTCAATACATTCCAATCCGATAATTATCCAACCCTATAAGACAAAAAAAATCAGTCTCACACCCGAGACTGATTTTTTTATATCATCACATTTTCAAAATTTTATTTCTTACGTTGAATAGTGAATTCTAGCAAATTAAGCAACGCCTCTTTTATGTCGCTATCTGCAAAAATACTCAATGCATCTATTGCCTTTTGCTTATATTGCTCCATCTGTTTTTCGGCATACTCTATACCTCCAGTGCGAGCAACAAGCGAACCAATATTATAGAAGAAATCTTCAGTGAATTGGCGTTTTTTTACAGCCTCGAGTATCAACGATGCCTCATTAGTATGAATGCTCTCCATAGCATGTATAAGTGGTAAAGTAAACTTACCCTCGCGAATATCGTTCAATGTCGGTTTACCTATTTGTGCATTTGGTGTATAATCAAAGATATCATCTTTTATCTGGAAACAAACACCTAAATAATCTGCAAATTGGCGCAATGCTTCGCGTTGCTCTGCAGTTGCAGCTACACTAATGGCAGCCGACTCAGCACTAATGGTGAACAATACCGCTGTCTTTTTTCGAATAATCTCAATATAATCTTCTTCTTTAGGTATTGAGTATGAATGTTGCAACTGAAGCAACTCGCCTCGTGTGAGAATATTCCCCAATAAAGCCAACTGAGTGTACAACTCAGGCTCGCCTGTTTCGGCAATAAATTGCATCGATTTACTCAACAAATAATCCCCTACAAGTACAGCTGCACGATTGTCAAACAATGCATTAGCCGATGGTTGACCACGACGCTCCATCGTACTATCCACCACATCATCGTGAATAAGACTTGCAGTGTGCAACAACTCATAAGCCGCCGCCACGTTGATTGTTTTATTGTTAGGTTGGGCACAAAGTTTAGCACAAAGCAATGTAAAAACAGGGCGTACTTGCTTACCTTTTTGCATACGCACATGGTCGAGTACGCTCTTCAACAACTGCTCTTCAGCCGAAAAAGCTGAATCTAGAAACTGCTGAAACAAAGCAAATTCTGCAATAATTGGAGCTTTAATTAATTCATAATTCATAGTGTATATATATTAGTAGCGAGTAACTAGTCGCGAGTAATGAGATACTAAACTATACTCGTTTTTTTATTTTTACTCTTTTCCTTTATTCAATAGGTCCTCGAGTTGAAGCATTTCGTCGCGCCATTGTGCCGCCTCCATAAAATCCAATCGTTTGGCAGCCTCTTCCATACGGCGACGCGCATTCTTAATTGATTTCTCAATATCTTGATTAGACATATATTGCACCACTGGATCGGCAGCAATAGATGCTGGTGTCGATGGCTCTACACTACTGATTGCATAACCTTTTGGCGTAACCGAACGAACCGATACTTCAGTTTCTCCTTTGGTTGGAAGTGGAGATGTAATCGTGCGAGAAGCAACAGCCTGTGGAACTATATTATTATCAGCATTATACTTCAACTGCTTTTCACGACGACGCATCGTTTCATCAATGGTCAAACGCATAGACTCGGTGATTGTATCGGCATACATGATTGCTTTACCATTGAGGTGACGTGCAGCACGACCAACTGTCTGAGTAAGTGAGCGATGCGAACGAAGGAAACCCTCTTTGTCGGCATCAAGAATAGCCACCAACGACACTTGAGGCAAATCTAACCCCTCACGCAAAAGGTTGACCCCAATAAGCACATCAAACATGCCAGCACGCAATTCGTCGAGAATACGCACTCGCTCAAGTGTATCAATATCAGAGTGTATATAGTTGCAACGCACACCATTACGTTCGAGATAGAGATTCAACTCCTCTGCCATACGCTTGGTAAGAGTAGTCACCAAAACACGCTCATCTTTCTCTACTCTCAACACAATTTCTTCCATAAGGTCGTCGATTTGATTGAGTGTCGGACGGACCTCAATTATAGGGTCTAACAAACCTGTAGGACGAATAACTTGCTCGACTATAACACCTTCTGACTTTTGCAACTCATAATCGGCTGGCGTCGCACTCACATAGATTGCACGATTAACCAACTGCTCAAACTCCTCAAATTTCAACGGACGATTGTCCATTGCCGCCTCAAGACGGAAACCATACTGCACCAAATTCTTCTTACGCGAAGCATCGCCCCCATACATGGCACGAATCTGTGGCACCGTTACGTGACTTTCGTCAATAATCAAAAGAAAGTCATCTGGAAAATAGTCCAAAAGGCAGAACGGACGAGACCCAGGAGGTCGATTATCAAAATAACGGCTATAATTCTCTACTCCAGAACAATATCCAACCTCCTTAATCATCTCAAGGTCGTAGTTCACACGCTCTTCAAGACGCTTGGCTTCGTATGGTTGACCGCGGTCAATAAAAGCTTGAACCTCGCGTCCAAGGTCAAGAGCAATTTTGTCAATAGCAGAATTGACGCGCTCTTTGGTTGTAGTAAAGATATTTGCTGGATATATTTTGAACTCATCAAAGCGTTGGAGCGTATGATTATTCACAAGGTCCAAAGTCTCAATCATGTCGATTTCATCGTCCCAAAACACCACTCGCACTATGTAATCGGCATAAGAAATGCAGATATCTATCGTTTCGCCTTTAACACGGAAATTGCCTCGATTGAGTTCTATATCATTGCGAACATATTGTGCATTTACAAGTTGATACATAAGGTCCTGGCGTGAATATTTACTGCCAGCCTTGATAGAGATACAATTCTCCGTGAAGTCATCGGGATTACCAATGCCATATAAGCAAGAAACCGACGACACAATCACCACATCATTGCGACCAGATAGCAATGCCGCAGTGGCAGAAAGGCGCAAACGGTCGATTTCATCGTTAATTGCAAGGTCTTTTTCGATATATGTATCAGTATGCGGAATATAAGCCTCTGGTTGATAATAGTCGTAGTAAGAGACAAAATACTCTACTGCATTCTCTGGAAAAAATGCCTTAAACTCGCTATAGAGTTGGGCTGCAAGAGTTTTGTTGTGTGAAAGTATAAGCGTTGGGCGTCCAATATTGGCAATTACGTTTGCCATCGTAAAAGTCTTACCCGAGCCCGTAACACCAAGCAATGTTTGAAATGGCACACCACGACGTATGCCCTCAGTCAACTCTTTGATTGCCTGAGGTTGATCGCCCGTAGGAGCATAATTTGATGACAATTTAAAATCCATTTTATCACTCAAGAATATTTTATTCTCACGAAATAATTAAATTATTTATCTTCTTTTTCTTCAAGAACAAAAATTAAATCTTTCTCTGTTATATCATGTGAATGAAGCCAATAATCGTCATCTCCAATTTTATCACAGGGAACAATAAACAAAATAGAATCACTTTTATATGATCCATTTTCTGTTGAATCTATATCTTTGGCAACAAGCCAAAACTTACTATCGTGATAAAAATCTGAACAATTTATTTCAAAATAACCATCAACACTTGTTGTATCTATAGCAGATTCATAATAGAAATATTCAGAATTTCCTTCTTTAATTGCCACCTCTATACCAGATATACCTTGAGAGAGTTTATTTTCTACACGACCACTTATATGAAAATCAACAGTTGGCACTCCATACGCAGGCATTACATCCCTATAACAACCTTGAAGTCCAACAAAAGTAGCAAGTAACGCAATAATTTTATCGATTACACGAAAACAGGTTTTCTTAAACTCTTTCATAATAGTAAATATCTTATTATTGAGGCTTATTAAATTCAAATATTACCTCCTTAAAAGCAAATATGCGAAGTTCCCCAGATTCAAGGCGAAGAGTGAGATGTCCTTGTGGACCTATATCTTCTATCTCGGCACGAAAATGTTCGCCTTCGGGTGTTGAATAGTTATGATAACCTGTGCGTCGATAGAGGTTATTCATATATTCGTAATGAAGCGATTGTTTTATATCGTTATTTTGCCAATTATCAGCAAGATAGTCGTAATAATTAAGTATGTTTTGATATATCTCTGCGAGTATCTCTCCTCGGTCATTGTCGCGCCCATTGAGTTGTTTTAGGCTGACTGGATTTGGAGCGTCGCTCACAAACAACTCTTGATTTATATTTATCCCTATGCCAACAATACAAGTGTCGATGGTCGGTCCGCACAAAGCATTTTCTATGAGGATACCACATAGTTTTTTATCGCCTACATAGATATCATTTGGCCATTTTATTGTTATTTTCTGACGAATATAGTCTTGCAATGCATTGATTATTGCAAGTGTAACAAGCTCGGTGATAACGAATTGCTCTGCTGCAGGTATGACTGTCGGTCTCAACAATAGACTAAAAAGTAGGTTTTTGCCATCTTCGCTCTCCCAGCGATTGGTGGCTTGCCCATGCCCCGAAGTCTGAAAATCGGCAGATATGCAATAGCCATGAGGCAACTCTTCGACCGACATTCGTCGGCGAAGCTCTGTGCTTGTAGAATCTATAGTGTCTAAATATTCTATCATACGACTACAAAAAAAGTGTCACTCTTCTTCGGCATAGGTTGCTTGAAGGTTGCTGTTGATTCGGGTGTTTTATTTAACAATATCCAACAACCACTCTTCAATCTGTTTTTTCACATCTTTACGTTTGCATGTAAAGTTATTGACCATCACTGTCACAGCATATTCTTTATCGCCATGCATGATATATCCACTATAGCATTGCACGCCACTAAGACTACCTGATTTAAGACGAGCGATATCTTGAAGTTTGGTTTTATAGAGGAATGACCCTACTGTGCCTTCGCGACCTGCACGTGGAAGTGATTGATAAAAGTCGTCCCAATTCGCACTTTTACGCATATGCACTAATATTTGATTCAAAAAGTGCGCGCTATATGCATTCTGTGCTGCAAGTCCACAACCGTCATATAGAAACAATGCCGAAACATCAACACCCTGTTTTGCCCAATAATCTTTAACTACTTGTATTGATGCAGACGATGTAGCCTCGTGCGGCAGAACAATATTGCCTAAACGACGAAAAATATGTTCAGCATATAAATTATTGCTCTTAAAATTGGTCAAACGAATGATTTCGCGCAATTTACGTGATTTGTATTCATAAATAAGCGTACGTGGCTCGTCTATATATTCTTCTTGAACCATATAATCTCCATCTACTTGCACTCCCCACGCTGGCAATGCTTGATGCAAACGTGCCGCCACCATAAGCGGTGGATTTGGTATTGAAGTACGCACTACATAGTTATTACGATTGGCAGGCATACCTCCTTGTAGATAAAGTGCTAAACCATAAGGCGGACAAAAAGCCCATACACTATCATTTGGCATTTTCAATGTTCGCACTTCATTATGAATCTCAAGATTCGGTGTCTCTGGCCAAACACTTGTGATTGTTGGTTTGGTGCCAAAATTGCCCGAATTCATCGTAATTATCGAAGTATTATCATAAGCCGATAGTCCAAATGCTGCAGCGCCATAATGAAAACCCATATCCTCCCAAATCCACTTAACCGAAGCTGGACAACGGTCGAGGCTTGTTGGGTCGACAATCACATTACCTGTGATATGCTTGATGCCTGCATGCATAATCACTTTGACAAAATAGTCGAGAAAAGCACGATCGCCGAGATGGATAGAACCAAGCGTAGGGTCTGCTCCTCCTCGAATTATAAGGTCACCATTAAGCACATCTCCTTCGATTGTACCATTAGTTTCGATATATGTAGAAAACTGAAAGTCACCGCCAAGAAGTTCAAGTGCGGTGGCTGTAGTAATAAGTTTAGTAACAGATGCTGGTGTTGCACACAATTCTGGGTTTTGAGATACCACAACTGTGCCCGACTGAAGATCTACTACTTCATAAGATATTGTTGCGTGTTGAGATCTAAGTAGCGAAAATTGAAAACTAAATATTAGTAGTGATAATAATACTTTTTGTTTCATTACAAAAATATTTGAATCTATTTATAAAAACAATAACCAAGTGATTGTGATACACAAGAATCCATTGAGCCAACCACAACAAACTTGACCAAAAGTATGCGCTTTTAGTTCCATACGCGCCCAACCTAACAATCCACTAAGGAGAACTAATCCAATAAAAGACAAGATTGGAGCGGTGCCATGTATAAGTGCAAATGTGAAAACTCCACCACACAATCCGCCAAAAGCAGAGAGGTGTGCGCTAATTTTCCAAAAGTAGTTGATAGGCAAAATAATAAATAGACCTATAATTGCACCAATAAGCGGGGCTGTATAGAACAAATCTATACCGAGTTGATACAACCAATAGATACAAATCGCATAACCCAAAACAGTAAATATATAAGGGATTGGACGTTGCTTACGATTAGAAATAAAACTATCGCTTATCATACCTGTTTTGAGTCCAATTCCGATAACTGCTGACGGCAAAAGACATGTGGTAAGAAACACGATAAGCCAAATCATTGATTTGGCTGACAAAGGTAGATTTGACAATGATGGATCATAAGTTGTTAACAATATAAATCCATAGAAAGGAATAAAAACTGGTTGTAGGACAATAGATAAAATTCTTGCAAATAAATTCATTTATTTAAATTTTTAGTGTTTATAAATACATTTTTTATAGTTCACGACGAAGACGTGCCACTGGAATATTGAGCTGCTCGCGATATTTGGCCACAGTGCGACGTGCTATTTTATACCCTTTTTGATTAAGTATTTCTGTCAAAGCATCGTCGGTAACAGGCTGCATTTTATTCTCATTATTGATTGTTTCTCGAATGATTGTTTTTATCTCTTTATTTGAGATTTCTTCACCATCCATGGTAGTCATACTCTCCGAGAAGAAAAACTTCAAAGGCAAGATACCCCATTCAGTCTCAACATATTTACTATTACTTACTCGCGAAATTGTGCTAATATCAAATCCTACTATATCCGCCACATCTTTCAATCGCATTGGTCGCAAGTTGCGTTCGTCTCCCGTAAGCAAATATGCTTTTTGAAACTCAACAATAGCCTGCATAGTTTCCAACAAGGTGTTGTTGCGCTGCTTGATAGAGTCAATAAACCAACGCGCAGAATCAATTTTCTGACGAGCAAATTGTATTGCCTCCTTCATCTTTTTACTTTGATTCTTAACATTACCCGTAAACTCTTTCACCATCTGCTGATAATCTTCGCTAATACAGAGTTCTGGTATATTACCATTATTTAACACAACAACCAATCTACCATTTATATTCTCAACAATAAAATCTGGCGTAACTGTTTGCGAAATTGCGTATGCTCCTGACCCAAAATTGGCTCCAGGATTAGGATTAAGATGCTTAATCATCATCAACACTTTTTCCAAAATCTCTTTCCCTATATTAAATTTGCGCATCAATGCATCATATTGCTTACGCACAAGCATCTCAAAATTGCGGTCGACAATATTAATTGCTATTTTCAGAATATCTTTAGGTATATTATCCTCACTACGCTTAGCCTTAAGTTGTATTGACATACACTCTTGCAAATCAAATGCCCCAACCCCTATTGGTTCAAGTGTTTGAATCACATCAAGCATATGATTTATCTCATCATCACTAACTGCAATGCCCTGCGTTGCAGCAAAATCATCAGCCAAACTCTCCACTTCACGACGTATATAACCACCATCATCCACGTTACCAATAAGATATTCACCTATTTGCATCTCACGCTCTGTCAAACTAAGAGTGTGCAACTGCTCAAACAAAAACTCGCTCAAATCTTGTCCATTGCTCTGCTCACGACGATAAGTTGAATCGTCAGCACTATGATTATTCGCTTTCAAACGATATCCCGGTATTTCGTCCCTATCATCAGACTCATCCCCATCGCCAATCCATGCCAATTCAAGGTCGTCGGCACTCTGACGCTCTTGCTCTCGTTCTTCTTCGCCAAAAATATCGTCTTCCCTTACTGACGAATCCACCTCAAGAGCTGGATTATCTACCAGTTCTTCGCGAATACGCTCCTCCAATCCTGCCGAAGGATACTCAAGCAGCTTCATCATCTGTATTTGCATAGGAGATAATTTCTGCTGCAGTTTTAGGTTAAGTTGAATAGTGGTTCCCATATAGTAAAAAAGATGTATAAATTATAAAATCATCAGCACAAAAACAGTGCCAATTATTATTTTCTAATCAAATTCATAAACTCTTCACGAGTTTTTGCACTTTCAAATGCTCCTGTAAAATCACTTGTTATTGTAATAGAATTTTGTTTTTGTACTCCTCGCATCTGCATACACATATGCTGAGCCTCTACTACCACCATTACTCCCAATGGGTTGAGTGTCTCTTGTATGCAATCTTTGATTTGCAATGTCATGCGCTCTTGCAATTGCAATCTATGAGAGATAACATCAACCACACGCGCTATTTTGCTCAATCCTGTCACATGGTGATTAGGAATATACGCCACATGCACTTTACCAAAAA
The DNA here is from genome assembly GCA_045615085.1 of Candidatus Aphodosoma sp. Taxonomy (GTDB): domain Bacteria; phylum Bacteroidota; class Bacteroidia; order Bacteroidales; family Paludibacteraceae; genus Aphodosoma. Next base: position 9,565 of record JAZLEE010000150.1, read on the forward strand.
ATGGCAACATATGATGTTCGCAAATCGAGTAGAATTCTATATCTTTCACAAGCACCATTTGGTGATAATCTTCATGAAATATAGCCGAGCGCAAAATATCTTCTGGTTTTTGGTAATAACCTTGTGTGATAAATTGCATAGCACGAGCCACGCGATGCGGTGTTTTCACCAATCCTTCTCGTTCGACATCTTCGCCCAATAGACGCAATATCTCTTTGTAGTGTTCCGCTATTTGGTCTGTAACACTTTGTTGTTCTGGCAATGTTATAAAATCCATATATATATTTGTAACTTTTTTTAGTAAACATATATCATGCTTGGCACAATATAAGTCTCTGTTGTAAATTCTGGGAATTCGGCAATAATCCATCGACGCAATTCTTGCGCTTTTGCATTAGTTTCGCAATTACCAATGCGCACCTTCCAAAACGGTGATGTGTACGAGATATAAATCTCATCTGCCAAACTTGGGTGTTTCGCCACCAAAATCTCTTTTATTTCAAAGGCTCTTTCTCGCGCAGAAGCACCCTTATTACTCGAGAATATCTGAATTCTAAATCCCTTCACCTCTTCTGCTTCCGACACAGATCTCTTCGCTATCGTAGCCAAAACAAACGAGTCTTGATATACATTTATCACCGCTCCCGTAAGAGCATCTGGCACCGAAAGCATATTCAAATAATCTTGCGTCGAAAGTTTTACCTCAGCTGTATCTTGTTGTACCATAACTGTATCAACCAACAGTACATCTTCTTGCAACACAACATCTTGCGCTACCATTTGGTACGACACCAACATCGTAAAACCAAAAACTAACCAAGTCAATAAAGTTCTTTTCATATAATAAATTTATTTATAAATTTCACAAAACCTACCCCCATTATGTTCATAATATCGGTATCCGAATATCCTCTACGAATCAACTCCATCGTAATGTTTATCAATTCGCTCGAGTCATTGCACCCTATCACTCCGCCACCGCCGTCAAAGTCCGACCCAATGCCTACATGCTCGCTACCAACCAATTTCACCATGTGGTCTATATGATTACAAATGGTATTGATATCAGCACGACCATCTTTTTTAAGGAAATAATCATACAAGCACACGTGTATTCTGCCTCCACTCTGAGCCAATTTCACAATTAGTTCGTCGCTCATATTGCGAGGATGCTCACACAATGCCTTAGCCGATGTATGTGTTGCTATAATTGGCTGAGTGCTATATTCTATTGCTTGTTCAATAGTCGAATCCGCCGCATGCGACACATCCACCATCATACCCAAACGATTCATTTCTCTAATCACCTCACGCCCAAAGTCCGACAATCCGCCATGCGTTCCTTTGCCTCGTGCCGAATCGCATAGGTCGTTGTCGCCATTATGGCAAAGTGTGATATAACGCACTCCCATATTATAGAATTTCTCTACATTACGAATATCTCCCACCAATGCAAATCCGTTCTCTAATCCAAAACAAACATTAACCGTCTGCGGCTCAATATCTGAAAGTTGAGTATTAAATCTCACTCGCGCAGGATATCTATCCACTTGCTCGCGCAATCTTTCAAAGGTCTCAACTGCCACATCGTGCGCCTCTTGTGCTTTCTCTTTATAATCCGCATCCTCTAGCGACACTTGGGGCAAATATGCCACCATGAATGTCAACGCCACATCACCATCCTTCATCTTCACAAAGTCAACTTTCACTTCTTCTGCATCCTGACGCTCTCCAAGGTCCGTGGTCTCAGTCCACACCATTGGCGTATCTGTATGCGTATCAACCACTGGCGATGTTCTATGTATGCCTCGAGCGCGACCATACACCGCTGCCTCTTCCACAAGCCAATCAAACAATGCCTTCTGCTCTGGA
>JAZLEE010000151.1:0-3762 GCA_045615085.1 Candidatus Aphodosoma sp.
CATCGGTGTTGAAGTGCATTGCAGTTGGCTCGATATACGAAATATCGCTTGGAGCTAAACCTTGCTCGAGAGCATAGATATAGAGAAAAGGTTTTACTACAGACTGTATAGATACTTTGACATCGGCACCATTGCCAACAATTATCTGATTGCCTAATAAGTCGCCTATAACAATGGCAGACTTACCAGCATCGACACGTGCTAATTCGGGAATATAAGATGCCAATTCGCCCTCTTCGGCATGAGGTTTTGCCCATTCATATATCTGATTAACAATCTCTTCGGTTATACCCATATCGGCAAGAGAAAGGGTGTGAGGCACTCTTTTTTGGTTGTCGAGGATTGTTTGCAACAACTGCTTATTCAATTCTGAATTCATAATTTAAATATTTAGTAGTGAGTAGCAAGTAATGAGAATACTCGCTTCGCTCGTTGTTTTTTATATATTTAGTAATGAGTGAGGAGATGATATTCTCAATCATTATTCAATAAGTCACAAAGTTACAAAATAATTATGAATTATGAATTATGAATTATGAATTATTTTTCGTAACTTTGCAAACTCATAAATAAGACACATAATTTACAACTAAATACTTGTTATTGAAATAGATGAACAACCAATTACTTGATAGACTTGAAGGCTTGAATGCCCGTTTCGAAGAAGTTTCGACTCTGATTACCGACCCAGGGGTGATTGCAGACATGAAACGATTCGTGAAACTTAACAAAGAATATAGCGACCTTGTGCGCATACTTGCCAAACGAGACGAGTATCGCCGTGTGTTGAACAACATCGAAGAGGCAAAGACTATACTTGGTACAGAAAATGACCCGGACCTTCGCGAAATGGCAAAAATGGAACTCGAAGAACTTGAGCCTCGCGTAGAGCCACTTGAAGAAGAGATAAAAATACTCCTTATCCCTGCCGACCCAGAAGATTCGAAAAACTGCACTGTGGAGATTCGTGGTGGTACGGGTGGCGACGAAGCAGCAATCTTTGCTGGCGACCTATACCGCATGTACACAAAATATTGTGAACAAAAAGGTTGGCGTATAGAGGTTACTTCGCTCACTGAAGGCACTGCAGGTGGATATAAAGAGATTATCTTCAACGTGTCGGGCGATGGTGGCACATACGGCATATTGAAATACGAATCGGGAGTACACCGCGTGCAACGTGTGCCACAAACAGAGACACAAGGTCGCGTGCATACTTCGGCTGCAACTGTGGCAGTATTGCCAGAAGCAGAAGAGGTGGACGTAGAGATCAATCCAGCAGACTTGGAATACCAAACAGCTCGTTCGTCGGGTGCAGGTGGTCAGAATGTCAACAAAGTAGAGACAAAAGTGCAATTGACCCACAAACCTACTGGTATTATGATTCAATGTCAGGTAGCACGCTCGCAGTTGGCTAACCGCGAAATGGCATTGCAAATGTTGCGTAATAAACTCTACGACATGGCATTGCAAGAGCATCTACAAGCAATTTCATCGCGTCGTAAGACAATGGTGAGCACAGGTGACCGCTCGGCTAAAATCCGCACATACAACTACCCTCAAGGACGTATGACCGACCACCGCATTGGTTACACAATCTACAATCTATCGGCATTTATGGATGGAGATATCCAAGGTTGTATTGACCAATTGATAGTTGCCGAAAATGCAGAACGCATGAAAGAATCGGAAATGTAATAGATACTAAATATAGAAAATCCTCGGAAGTAGACTACTTTCGAGGATTTTTTTATTTTGCTAGAACATTGCATCAATTGATGCGTCAGTCAGAGTATTGATGATTTTGCGCCCATCTGGAGTATTGTTTGGATTGGATGAGGCAAAAAGCTGCGCTATGAGAGAACTGCGCTCTTCGGGTGACATATTATGCTTGACGCGAACAGTTGCCTCGCTCTGCGACAATATATTGGCGATTATGCGATGTACGGAATCAGTGACATCAACTCCACTATTTTTCACCTCTTCGATAATTGTTTCGAGAATCTTCAAGACATCCACACCTTCGGACAACAGAGCTGGAATGCCCTCAATGCGATACATAGACTTACCAAATTCGGCTATTTCGAAACCTACGGCACGCAACTCCATCTCTATCTCGGTAAATAGACATTTATCGTCTAATGAAAGTTCTAATACCTCAGGGAAAAGAAGTTTTTGACTTGCTCCAATAGATTTTTCGACTTGCGCAAGCAATTTGTCGTAACAAATGCGCGCAATAGCCCGTTGGACATCAATAAACATTAAGCCCGATTTCATCGATACACAAAGGTAACGATTTTTGTAGAGGAAAGAATCCTGTAGAGGCGTCTCTAATTGAGGATTGAGAGTTGAGGATTGAGAATTTTGTCTAGTAGACTGAATATCTTTATCTGCAAAAATATCTCTTGGTTGAGTTATTTCACTTCTAACTCCTAACTCCTCATTTCTCACTTCAAATAGTTCTTTCCAATTACGAGGGGTGGAATGTGATTGTGGATTGTAACTGCCACCACCGCCACTTTGGAATGGGTTGTAGCTTGGATTGAATGTTACCTTTGGCATTTCGGGAATAATGCCATCGGAAGGAGTAGGCGTTGCCACAGGAATGTCGATACTATCGGCAGTATCAAAATCGATTGAAGGCGCAACATTGAATTTGCCCAATGCCTCTTTGACTGCTATAGATAGAATGCTCCAAATTTCGCGCTCGTTTTCGAACTTAATTTCAGTTTTTGTTGGATGTATATTGACATCTATCGTAGATGGATCAACTTCGAGATTTATAAAAAATTGAGGTGCATCTTCTGCCGAAATCATACGCTCGTAGGCTTGCAATACAGCACGACGGAAATATGGGTGATTCATATAACGGCCATTGACGAAAAAGAACTGCTGCGGATTGCGACCAGCAGATTGAGGCGTGCCAACATAGCCCGAAATTTTGACGAGCATAGTGTTAACATCGACATCGACAAGTTGTTGAGAAATATTGCGCACTTTGCGACCACACAAAGCAACTATGCGCTGTTTGAACGACGCAATAGGTAGATCGTAGATGAGATCATCGCCATTATAAAGCTGGAAAGCAATGTCGGGATGAGCAAGTACGATGCGCGACATCTCTTGTAGAATATTGCGCATTTCGGTTTCGTCGCTTTTGAGAAATTTACGACGAGCAGGCACATTGAAGAATAGATTTTTAATCAGAAACTGAGTGCCAACAGCACACTGCTCTACCTCTTGACGAACAACTTGAGAGCCTTCGATTTCGATAAAAGTGCCCAATTCATCGCCATTTCGGCGCGTGCGAAGTTCGACTTGAGCCACAGCTGCAATAGAAGCCAAAGCCTCGCCACGGAACCCCATAGTGGTGAGAGCAAATAAGTCGGACGATTGCTGAATTTTGCTTGTAGCATGACGCTCAAATGCCAAACGAGCATCGGTTGGACTCATACCTTTACCATCGTCGATAACCAAAATAGAGGTACGACCAGCCCCTTTGATAATTACTTTTATCAAAGTTGCACCAGCATCAATAGAGTTTTCGACTAACTCCTTCACTACAGATGCAGGTCGTTGTATAACCTCACCTGCGGCAATCTGATTGGCTACGGAATCGGGTAAAAGATGAATTATATCCACTTATGAATTAAGAATTGAAAATTGAGAATTGAGAATTGAGAACCGAAGGTCTTTGAGCCTACGGCGATAAAATTAACAACTACGTTGTTGAAAAATTAAAAAACATCATTATAGAGCCAA
>JAZLEE010000152.1:0-3814 GCA_045615085.1 Candidatus Aphodosoma sp.
CCCCCCTAAAATTTCATATTCCAAAAAGGGGAAAATCATATTCTCATGTCTTAATATCTAAAAAACTAAAATATGAAAAATTTCTTTAAAACCACACTAGCCGTATTCGTTGCACTAGTACTATTTTCTATAGTATCAGTCATCGTTTCAATCTCTATGCTTGGCGCCATTGCATCTATGGGCTCTGCCGAGACTACACTCCAAGACAACTCTGTCCTAAGAATCAACCTCACTGGCTCACTCACCGAGCGTGTCAACGAAGAAAGTCTCGAATATCTCCTTGCGCAAGCCAACAACCAACCAACTCCTCTTGCTCTCAACGACATTCGCTCATCGCTCAAAAAAGCCGCTAACGCCAACGAAATCAAAGCCCTATACCTCAATTGTGGCTCGCTCTCAGCATCTCCTGCTTCGGCTCAAGAGTTGCGCACTCTTATCAAAAATTTCAAAAACGAATCAGGCAAACCAGTATATGCCTATGGCGACAACTACTCGCAATCAGCCTATTGGATAGCATCCATTGCCGACACTCTCATCCTCAACCCACAAGGCACTATCGGATTAGTCGGTATGGCCACTCAAATCCCATTCTTCCACGAAGCCCTCGACAATCTTGGTGTTAAAATGGAAATCTTCAAAGTCGGTACATTCAAAAGTGCTGTCGAACCATACATCCTCGACGAAATGAGCGAACCTAACCGCCATCAAAACGAAAAAATGCTCAGCAGCATGTGGAACGAAATCGTCGAAGACATTGCCTCTTCTCGCAATATCTCTGCCGACTACATCAACCAACACATCGACAACGGTCTAGTATTCAGCGAAGTCAAAGATATCGTTTCTCTTGGTTTTGTCGATTCTGCTATGTATCGCAACGAAATGACTGCTTTCTTCAAAGAACAATTCGGTGAAGACTTCAAAATGGTCTCTATCAAACAAATGAAAAATGTTCCTTCTACCGATAAATTCTCTATGAACAAAGTGGCTGTTCTCTATGCTGTTGGCCAAATCGACTCTGGCTCTGAAGGCGAAATGAACAGCGAAGACATCGTCAAAGAACTCAACAAACTTGCCGATGATGACAATGTAAAAGCTGTTGTTCTTCGTGTCAACTCGCCTGGTGGTAGCGCCTTTGGCTCTGAACAAATGTGGTTTGCCGCTAAACAACTTCGCGAGAAAAAACCTCTCATCGTATCTATGTCAGACTATGCAGCATCTGGTGGTTACTATATGAGTTGTATTGCCGACACTATCGTTGCTCAACCTACAACTCTCACTGGCTCTATCGGCATCTTTGGCATGTTTCCAAATTTTGCTGGCATTGCCGACAAAATTGGTGTAAACTTCAGCACAGTCAAAACCAACGAAATTGCCGACCTTGGCAACACTATGCGCCCAATGACCGATTCAGAACGCGCTATTATCCAAAACCATATCAACCGTGGCTACGAACTCTTTATCTCTCGTTGTGCCGAAGGTCGTAATACCTCTAACGACGAAATCAAACTCGTTGCCGAAGGTCGTGTGTGGACTGGCTCTGACGCTCTCCCTCTCGGCTTGGTCGATGTACTCGGTGGTTTAGACGATGCTATTGCCATTGCAGCCGCAAAAGCCGAACTCACAGATAACTATGCTGTTGCCGAATATCCAAAACAAAAAGACGCCCTCACTCAACTTCTCGAGGAAATCACAGGCGAATCTCTCACTTCAATCCTCCTCAAGTCAAAACTAACAAACCCTCAACTCTCAATCCTCAACTCTCAACTCTCTATTCTCAATCTCCAAGGCGTTCAAGCAATAACACCTTACCGCGTAGAACTTTAATCAATTCACAATGCACAATTCATAATGCATAATTGACCATTCGGGATTAAATCATTTCCATAATTATGAATTATGCATTATGAACCGAAGGTCTTTGAACCTTTTGGTGATAAAATTATGAATTAAAAAAAATTATGACTCTCTATCCAAACCTAATTTTAGAAGCACTAACCCATGTGCGTTATCCTGGCACAGGCAAAAATATTGTCGAGTCGGGCATGGTAGAGGATGACATTCGCATCGAAGGCAACAAAGTGTCATTCTCAATTATCTTCCAAAAAGCAAATGACCCATTTGCCAAATCACTCGTAAAAGCAGCCGAACAAGCAATCCTCACTTATATCGGTTCTGAAGTAGAAATCGTAGGCAACATTGCCATCAAAACTCCATATGTAGCCCCTAAAAAAGAGACTAACTCTATGGAGCAAGTCAAACACATCATTGCCGTATCATCAGGCAAAGGTGGTGTGGGCAAATCTACCGTGGCTGCCAACCTCGCCATGTCGCTCTGCAACCTCGGCTACAAAGTAGGTCTCCTCGACGCAGATATCTTTGGCCCTTCTATGCCTAAAATGTTTGGTATCGAAGACGCTCAACCTACTGCTCGCTTAGCCGAAGATGGTCGCCATATCATTCAACCTATCGAACAATATGGTCTTAAAATCCTCTCTATCGGTTTCTTCGTTGACCCCGACAATGCTCTCATTTGGCGCGGAGGTATGGCCTCTAATGCCGTGAAACAACTCATCAACGATGCCGACTGGGGCGAATTGAACTATTTCGTAGTTGACCTCCCACCTGGCACAAGCGACATCCACCTCACACTCGTACAAGAGCTCAAATTCACTGGTGCAATCGTAGTCAGCACACCACAACAAGTTGCCCTTGCCGATGCTCGCAAAGGTATCCAAATGTTCCAAACTGACAAGATTGATGTGCCTATCCTTGGTTTGGTAGAGAATATGGCTTGGTTCACTCCTGCCGAACACCCAGACGAAAAATACTACATCTTTGGCAATGGTGGTTGCAAGCAATTGGCTGAAGAGCGTGGCATCCGTCTCCTCGCCCAAATTCCACTCGTACAAAGCATCTGCGAGAGTGGTGATGCAGGTGCTCCTATCTCATTCGACCCTCACAGCCTCACTGGTCGTGCCTTTATGGACCTTGCTAAAACAGTAAGCGAACTTTAATTCATCGAGGTCAATACCTTATATACAAATAAAAAGGCTACGTCAGAATATGATTCTTGACGCAGCCTTTTTCTATACACACTCCCCTACCTATAAAAACACAAAAAATCCCGACAACCATATGGTTATCAGGATTTTTCGTACCCCCGTCGAGAATCGAACTCGAATCTACGGTTTAGGAAACCGCTATTCTATCCGTTGAACTACAAGGGCATTATAGTGATGAGCGAGGAGTTAGAAGTGAGGAATGATTTTAACTCATAACTCCTAACTTCTAACTCCTAACTATTTTAGTGTCTTCCTTTTGAATTTGACTTCATTTGACGTGCTTGTTGCTCACGAAGGGCTTGCTGTTGTGCTTTTTGTGCTTCTTCGAGACGTTGCATGAAAGCAGATTTCTTTTGTGGTTTTGCTTTGTTTTTCTCGAGTTGTGCAAGCACTTTTTTGTCGTCAACAAAGAGACGGAACAAGTATGTTTGAATGATTGTGATTAAAAGTGATACGAAATAGTAGTATGAAAGACCAGATGCGTAGTTGTTGAACATAAACATGAACATGATTGGCATAAGGTACATCATCCATTTCATCATACCAGCACCAGGTTGGTCGGCCGCACCAGTGCTTGCCATATTGATTTTGGTATAGATGATATTGGTAATAGTCATCAAAAGGCAGAACAATGAGATGTGGTTGCCAAAGAATGGTGTGATGAGCGGAATATATGCGTCCCAAGAGAGGATGGCATCGTAAGACGAGAGGTCGTCTGCCCAAAGGAATGATTGTCCGCGAAGCTCGAAAGC
>JAZLEE010000153.1:0-3736 GCA_045615085.1 Candidatus Aphodosoma sp.
GGCATGCGATAATAAGCCAGACATTATTCCGCCAGGAGATGGAGGCAACGACACTATTATTGGTGGTGATAACGACACTTTGCCAGAGGTGCAATATGGATTGGAGTATCTTTATGATATGTCAACATTGGCGCATATTACACTCACTGTCACCGAAAGTGATTGGAATAATTTTCTTGGATATTACGACCAAAATCCGCACAATGAAGAGTATATCCCAGCATCGTTTAAATATGAAAAAGGTAGTGATGTGTTTGATGTAGACAATATTGGTATTCGCTTGCGAGGCAATACTTCTCGTCGCAGACCTGAGGGCGGTAATGGCGAAATGCACCGCAAAGATGGCGATTGGCACCATGCCCATTTTGGAGTGAAATTCGACGAGTATGTCGATGGTCAAACCTTCTGCACTGCCGACCGTATCTATCTTAAGTGGCATAAAGATGATGCTAACTATTGTCGCGAAGTGTATAGTTACGACCTTTTCCGTCGTTTTGGTGTATGGTCGGCTCCACGTGCGTGTTATACTCGTTTGAGCATCTATGTCGAAGGTGATGCTAAGCCTGTCTATATGGGTGTATATGCCTTGATTGAAGGCATGAAAGATAGTTATATAAATAGTAGGGTAGAGGCAGGCAAATTCACTACAGCCGAAGGTTTTCTTTGGAAAGCAGCTTATGGTGCCAACCTTAGTCCGAGCACGATGACCGACAATAATATGGGTGTCGAAGTGGCTGCACTTAATCCTTCGGAGAGCGAATCGTATATCTACGACCTTAAGACCAAAAAGAAAAAACTCACCGAAGCGCGTGAGCAGTTGAAGTCGTTTGTCAACGATATGAATGTGCTCAAAAGCGGTAGTGACGAACTTAAAGCCTATCTTGAGGCGCGCGTTGATGTCGATTTATTCCTCCGTGCTTATGCCGTCAATGTAGCTGTGGGTATGTGGGACGACTATTGGTGTAATACCAATAATTATTACTTCTATTTTGATAATGATAAGTTCATTTTCATTCCTTACGACTACGATAATACCCTTGGCACATCTAATATTCTCTCAAATTCAGGTACTCATGACCCACTCAAATGGGGCAGTCTTGAAGGCGATCGTGTGTTGATGCGTAAGGTAATGTCGATAGCCGAATATAAAGCGCAATATGTGGCATATCTCAAAGAGTTGGCGTCTAATCCCGAATATTTCGAGGCCGAGGGCTCAGTGGCTCGCATCAAGTCATGGCATCGTATGATAAGCGACTATGTGAGCAACGATACTGGCGAGGATATGGCTATCGAAGACCGTCCTGCATCGTGGGGCAACTGTCATTTTTATCGCCTATTCTCAGGCAACGACCAAGGCGGTCGCAATGGCGAAGCCAACTATTTCAAAACAAAAATACGAGTAATTAACGAACTCAAATAATATTAACGATTAATCATTATATTAAGATTATGCAAAAATCAGAATTTCAAAAGTATGCAACCAAACATCTTGGTATGAACAGTTTGGCATTGGAGCAATATATGGCTTCTAATAGTTATATTTCACCTTCTATTCTCGAAGAACGTCAACTTAATGTGACTCAAATGGATGTATTTTCTCGTTTGATGATGGACCGTATTATTTTCCTTGGTACTCCAATCGACGATTATGTAGCCAATGTAATTCAAGCGCAACTCCTTTTCCTCGATACATCTGATCCAGGTAAAGATATTTCTATCTATTTGAACTCTCCTGGCGGTTCGGTTCATGCCGGTTTAGGTATTTATGACACTATGCAATATATTGGTTCTGATGTGGCTACTATCTGTACTGGTATGGCAGCATCTATGGCAGCAGTATTGCTCGTGGCAGGCGAAAAAGGTAAACGCTCGGCATTGCCACACTCACGCGTAATGATTCACCAACCAATGGGTGGTATGCAAGGTCAAGCATCTGATATGGAGATTAACTACAAACAAATTATGCTCCTTCGCGATGAGTTGTATCAAATCATCTCTGACCACTCAGGTCAATCGTTCGAACGTATTATGAAAGACTCTGATCGCGATTATTGGATGACTTCTGCCGAAGCTCTCGAATATGGTATGATTGACCAAGTGCTCCGTCGCGAAAAGAAATAATAATTAAGACAATAGACACAAGACACGAGACACAAGATATTGAATCTTGCATCTCGTGTCTAATATCTAAAATCTAAAAATAATGGCAAAGAAAAATCAAAACGAGCCACATTGTGGTTTTTGTGGTCGTGCGCAGAGCGAAGTGCCTTTGTTGCTCTCTGGTCTCGGATGTCACATCTGTAGCGAGTGTGTAGAGTTGGCGCATGGCGTAGTGGCCGACAATGTGAAGCATAACAAAAAATCTAAAGACGGTTTCGACCTTGATATTGACGAACTCCCTCGTCCTCGCGACATCAAAGAGTTCCTCGACCAATATGTTATCGGTCAAGACGAGGCAAAGAAATATCTCTCAGTAGCGGTGTATAACCACTATAAACGTATTCTTCAACCAAAAGACCAAAATGATGTTGAGATTGAAAAATCTAATATCATTCTTGTAGGTCGCACAGGTACTGGCAAAACTCTATTGGCTAAATCGATAGCAAAACGTTTGCATGTGCCTTTTACTATCGTGGATGCTACTGTGCTCACCGAGGCTGGTTATGTAGGTGAAGATATTGAATCTATTCTTACTCGTCTTTTGCAGGCTTGTGATTACGACGTTGCAGCGGCCGAACGAGGCATTGTGTTTATCGATGAAATCGATAAGATTGCTCGCAAAGGTGACAATCCATCTATCACGCGCGATGTGAGTGGCGAAGGCGTACAACAAGGTCTTTTGAAACTCCTCGAAGGCTCTGTTGTTAATGTCCCACCACAAGGTGGTCGTAAACACCCAGATCAAAAGATGATACCTGTCAACACTCAAAACATCCTCTTCATCTGTGGCGGTGCTTTCGATGGCATCGAGCGTAAGATTGCTCAACGTCTTAATACACACGTTGTAGGATTTGGTTCTGTGGGACAACAAAATATCATCGACCGCGACAATCTCTTGCAATATATCGCTCCTCAAGATTTGAAATCTTTTGGTCTTATACCTGAGATTATTGGTCGTTTGCCTATTCTCACATACCTTAATCCGCTCGACCGCGATGCTTTGTTGCGTATTCTTGTTGAGCCTAAAAACTCTATCATCAAGCAATATGGCAAACTTTTTGCTATGGACAATGTAGACCTCACAATTGAGGACGATGTGATGGAGTTTATTGTTGACAAGGCTATCGAGTACAAACTTGGGGCGCGTGGATTGCGTTCAATTGCCGAGTCTATCATGATGGATGCTATGTACGAAATACCATCGTCTGGCGAAAAGAAACTCACCATTACTCGTGTCTATGCCGAAGAAAAACTTTCTCGAGCACATCTCAACCTTCATATAGGTGATTGATTGTTTTTATGAAAATAAGATTGTATAACATACTTATTCTTTTTGTTGTTGCTTCGCTTTTTAGCATAGCAATCAATAGGGAATGTGTCAACTTTGATGAATTGAGACTTGAAGTTGAAGAGAGTTATACATCTTTGTTTTTTTATTTAGATGGCAACGACAATCCTTATGATTATGATGTATTGGATGACTATTTTGTTGTAAAAAGTCAGGTTCATCAAAAGCAAATCAAAAATATATTGTCGGCTTCGACAATGTCGTTAGGCTTATTGATAAAAGGTAGAG
>JAZLEE010000154.1:0-2505 GCA_045615085.1 Candidatus Aphodosoma sp.
AGTAACCACAGCACCATTACATGGCACCCATTGGTCGTTAGATTTAGCAGCATAGTTGTAGAGCGAGTGCGACATTTTTTCGTGCAAGTCTTTCACAGTACCCATGATATAACCTTTAGTTTCGGCTTCTTCGCCAAAATAAGCAGCGATACCACGATAGTAGCGAATACCCTCTTGTTTGCAATAGTCAGGGTTGAGCGCACGGTGGCGAGCAGGTTGATAAGTGTGGAAATAACCTTCAGAGAGATAACCTGGAGAATTGTGTTTCAAAGCACCAAGGTGACCATAAGTACTTGAAGAACCATAAAAACTGATATCACCACGAACATTCATTGATGTTTTGCTATAATAAGAATATGGATCTATACCACTTGCCATACAATCAAATAGATAAGGCCAAACAGATTCTGCCATAGTGCGGCTGCCAGCTACATTGTTGTCACCTTTATCTTTGTCGTATCCACGATAAAGCACTAATGGATAGTTGGTCGACGTACCTTCTGTAGCAGCATTCGAGTGAACAGAAATAAAATAATCAGCACCAAAAGCCTCTACCTCTTCACAAATCACAGAAAGGGCTTTGTTGTATTTTTCATAATCTGGCAAAGCCTTATATGCATCATAAGTATAGTCCGAATAAGGATATACGTATGGCCAAGGACCGCATTGAGTGCGCGAATACATCACAACAGCACCTGCAGCCTCGAGTTTACGACCAAGCTCCATACATTTCCAGAGGTTGGTGTTCGACTCATAGAAACCAAGAGTGTCGGGCATACCAGTAGTCGAGAGATTTGGATAAGGGATAGTTGCCATAGGGCGGTCGTTAGGACCAAAACTACCGTGACCAGGATTGACATATATTTTCTTGCCATCCAATTGCGCCATCATAACAGCAGATGTCATGAGAGCAGCGATAAATAATAATATCTTTTTCATAGTTCTGCGTTATTTAATGTTAATAAGGTATGCTTCGCCAGTAGGTGTTGAGCAAACGATTTTTTTGCCATCGGCAGATGCGTATGGATACATAGCCATGATGTTGTCAGATGTAAGCACTTGTTTTTTGCCATCGAGAGTGTAGGCAACGACAGAAGAAGCAGTCACCACATGGCCATCGTCGATGTCGTTCATACCCACAACAACGTTGTTGCTGTACCAACGAGGAGCGCGGAAGTTGCCAATACGTTTCACGTTCGAACCATCGATGTTGCAAGTCCACACAGCACCCGACACGTAGTAAACGATTTTTTTGCCATCAGGCGAGAGGCTAGGCCATATGTAGCTAAGACCTCGACCGTTAGGCGACAACACTTTAGTAGTAGTACCCACAGTGAGAACGAGTTCACCATTTTGGATAGCCACTTTAGGAGCGATAGCACCACGCACGCGAGCGCGTTGCATGTCGCGAGTAGAAGTCACTATAGTTGACTTTTTAGCAGTAGCAAAGTCGTGGTTTACCAAGGCAGTCATACGAGCGCGGTCGGCAGTATATGTCACTTCGCGATAAGTCACATTTTTCGAGTCTGCCGAGATTTCGACATTATAACCAGCGCCATCGGCTTCGGTTAGAGTAGTCACCTTCTTAGTTGCCAAATCAAAACATTGCAAACCCTTGTTAGTTTGCGAAGTGATGAGCAAATAAGAACCATCAGGAGCAATGCCTGCGATTTTTGAGTCGGCATTCTGTGGGATGTTAATTTTCTCAACAGAAGCAACTTCCAATACTTGCGCTGATGCCATCATTGACACAAGTGCAACGGCTAAAAGTAAGATTTTTTTCATACTTCTTTTGATTTAATGGTTAATTATTAGTGTTTATTGTTTTGGTATTTAGTGTTTCTACCCTATTGGTGTTCAACCCTTGAGTTTTCCGTCCTCGCAGGTGTAGCATTTGGCAGGAAATTCTTCGATGAATTGCATGTTGTGGGTAGCCATAATCACTGCCGTGCCGCTTTGCGATATAGCGTGTAGCAGCTCCATCAGTTCGCGCCCAGTTTGCGGATCTAGGTTGCCAGTAGGCTCGTCGGCAATAACGAGTTCTGGCGAGTTGAGCAATGCACGAGCTATTACGATGCGTTGTTGTTCGCCACCCGACAATTGGTGCGGCCATTTATACCCCTTCTTAGCCATACCAACGGTCGAGAGCACAAAATCGATTTGGTCGTCAATCTCTTTCTGCGATTTCCAACCAGTTGCGCGGAGCACAAATTCGAGGTTGTCGTGCACGCTGCGGTCGCTGAGCAGTTGGAAGTCCTGGAACACGATACCAATTTTGCGACGGAGCAATGGGATATGTTTAGTTTTCAACTTAACGAGGTCGTAATCGAATATACGAGCCTCGCCCACTTTCACGGGGATTTCGGCATATAGGGTTTTGAGGAGCGAACTTTTGCCCGAGCCCACTTTACCGCAGAGGTAAACAAATTCGCCTTGTTCAAGCGCAAAATCCACCGCAGAGAGCACCTCTATACCCTCTTGGCAGATATCAACACCTTTATATTC
>JAZLEE010000155.1:0-8863 GCA_045615085.1 Candidatus Aphodosoma sp.
CAAGTATTATCTCTAAACAATCTGGTTGTGCCGAAATTCTTGACCACGCAATCAAAACCGACTATTGGGATATCGACGCAATGGCCGACTATATCCATGCTATTGTAAAATATCCAGCCATGTATAAGTCGTTGCGCGAAAATGGATTGGCCGAAATCGACAAAATCCGTTGGGAATATGCAGGTCAAAAAGTTCGTGCAATCTACGACAAAGTATTAGGTCGATGATCGCAAAATTTCAATTTTCAATTTTCAACTTTCAAATTTAATATAATATGAAAACAATAAATCTCTGTTTCCGAGTTCATCAAAGATATAATCTTAAACGCTATCGTTTCTTTGAAATAGGCAACGACCACTACTATTATGACGATTATGCAAATGAGTCGGCTATGGCTGCTGCTGTCGATCAATCGTATCTCGAAGCAAATCGCATGTTGCTCGATATGATTAAGAGTTCAAACGGTCGTTTCCGTGTATCGTTCTCAATTTCAGGTCTCGCCCTCGAACAATTCCAACAATATGCTCCAGAAGTAATTGAAAGTTTCCAAGAGTTGGCTAAAACAGGTAGTGTAGAATTCCTTGCTACACCTTATGGTCACTCATTGGCAGCTCTCTATAACGATGATGAATTCGAATTGCAAGTGAAAATGCAAGCCGACAAAATCCAAGAGTTGTTTGGTAAGCGCCCTACAGTATTTGCTAACTCTGCTCTTTTGTTTAGCGACGAAATTGCCGATAAAGTCTATCGTATGGGCTATAAAACTATCATGATTGAAGATGCAAAACACGTGATGGGCTGGAAGAGTTCGCATTATGTATATTCAAGCATTGCCAACCCAAAAGCTAAATTGCTCGTGCGCGATAGCAAGTTAAGCGACGATATCAACTATCGTTTCTCTCAATGGGGATGGTGTGAATATCCTCTTACAGCCGAAAAATTCATCAATTGGGTTAATGCTTCTCCTGCCGAAGAAGAGGTATTTAATATCTTCTTGGGTTACGAAGCACTCGGACAATTGAACAGTCGCGAATCAGGTATCTTTGAATTCTTCAAAGCATTGCCTTATCACGCAATTGAAAAAGGTATTACATTTTCAACACCATCAAAAACAGTTGATACATTCAAACCGGTAGATGCACTTTCGGCTCTTTATCCAATGTCGTGGACCGATGAGGAAAAAGATATCAGCGCATGGTGTGGTAACGATCTTCAAAACGAGGCATTGACTAAGTTGTATAACTTAGCAGAGCGCGTTCATCTTTGTTCAGATCCATTGTTGAAACTCGATTGGCAACGCTTGCAAGATACAGCACACTTCTTCTTTATGACTACAAAACACTATTCAAACGGTGTGGTTTTAGCGCAAAATATCCCTTATGAATCGCCATACGAAGCCTTCATGAACTATATGAATGTGCTTAGTGACTTCATCGAACGCGTCAATGCTCAATATCCAACAAGTATTGAAAATGAAGAACTGAATGCTCTTTTGAAGACAATTTACAACCAAGGACAAGAGATTGAAGAGCTCAAATCTAAACTTAAAAAGACAAAAAAATAATCGATTTTGCATTGAAAAATGTTTAAATTGCGAAAAATCGCCTCTGATTAAGGGGCGATTTTTGTGTGATATATGGTGAGTTTGAGGCTTGATTTTGTAAAATATTGATTTGGGTTATAATTGTATGAAAATTTAAGTTGTTGATAACTAGGTTTAAAAATGATATATTAGAAAATATTTTGAAAAAATGCAGTTTTTTGTTTGTTAATTTGTAAAAAAGTTGTACCTTTGCATTCGGTAAGTCCTACACGACCAGCTCCCTTTGAACTCCCCCAGGACTTGACCGTAGCAAGGGTAGGAGGTTGTAGCGGTGCGATGTAGGTAGCTTACCTTTTTAATATAAATTTGCCTCTTTAGCTCAGTTGGCCAGAGCACGTGATTTGTAATCTCGGGGTCGTTGGTTCGAATCCGACAAGAGGCTCAAAAGAAAGAGTGATAAACTGTAAAGGTTTATCATTATTTTTGAAAACAAAAATATAATTTGCCTCTTTAGCTCAGTTGGCCAGAGCACGTGATTTGTAATCTCGGGGTCGTTGGTTCGAATCCGACAAGAGGCTCAAAAAAGAGTGATGAACTTCTCAGTTTGTCACTCTTTTTTTGTTGCCAAATCGTTTGTTAATACCAAAAAAAATTAGTAACTTTGTCGAAATTTATACTATTGATACGTATGAGAGCAGAAATGAATCGTCATGCCATGAATTTTGGTGCAATAATGGGGTTGTTGTTTTCGGCTAACTTCCTTATAACTACAATAAAAAGTCTTGCATTTGCACAATATGTATTTGTTGTTATTATTGTGTATGCAGTTTATAAATTTGCCGTGCATTGTCGCGAGAATGTCATGGAGGGTTCTATCTCTTATGGTTCGGTGTTGTGGTATGTGATGCAACTATTCATGTATGGTTCGTTGATATCAGCCATGGTACGTTATCTTTTCTATCAATTTATTAAGCCCGATTTCTTACAAAATCAGTTGGACGAAACAATGCAAGCCTTGCAATCTACGCCGATGGCAGAGATGATAAGTGGCGAGGTATATGAACAAACCGTGGCGATGATGACACCGCTTAATATGGCATTGCAAACAATATGGCTTAATCTCATATTAGGTTTATTACTTGGACTAATTATCGCAGCAATAGTCAAAAAACAAGACATTTTTAAAGCCGAATAAAATAATAAAGAAATTTTGAGCGAAGCGAAAAATTCTCAATTTTTAATTTTCAATTAAAAAATATGGATATATCAGTAATAGTACCCCTCTATAACGAGGCAGAATCGTTGCCAGAGTTGTATGCTTGGATACAACGTGTGATGAATGAAAACAAATTTTCTTATGAAGTAATATTTGTCAATGACGGTAGTACCGACAACTCGTGGCAAGTGATTCAAGACTTAAAAGCGAAATCGGAAAATGTGCGAGCAATTCGTTTTCGTCGTAACTATGGCAAATCGCCAGCATTGTTTTGTGGCTTCGAGCGTGCCGAAGGTGATGTCGTAATCACAATGGATGCCGATTTGCAAGATTCGCCAGACGAGATACCTGAACTCTATCGTATGGTGATGCAAGATGGTTACGACCTTGTGTCGGGCTGGAAACAAAAACGCTACGACAATACATTCACAAAGAATATACCATCAAAAATCTATAATGCCACAGCTCGTCGTGTGACTGGTTTGAAACTTCACGATATGAACTGTGGTTTGAAAGCATATCGCAAAGAGGTGATAAAAAACATTGAGGTGTATGGCGAAATGCACCGTTATATCCCATATTTGGCAAAAAATGCAGGTTACACAAATATTGGCGAGAAGGTAGTTATTCACCGCAAACGTCAGTATGGTGTTTCTAAATTTGGTTTGGAGCGTTTTGTGAATGGTTATCTCGACCTATTCTCTCTCTATTTCCTCGACAAGTTTGGCAAACAACCAATGCACTTCTTCGGATTGTGGGGTAGTGTGATGTTCTTGATTGGTTTTATTGCCGTTGTGGCGGTTGGAGCCCTCAAATTGATTGCTTTGGCAAAAGGTGTGCCTGCGCCACTTGTGACTGACACCCCTTATTTCTACATTGCCCTCACAATGATGTTGTTGGGTACACAGATGTTTCTTTCTGGTTTCGTAGGCGAATTGGTTAGCCGTTCTAATGCCGAGCGTAATAAATATCATATAGCAGAAGAACTATAAATCTTAATCTAGTTACTCACTACTATTAATCTAATTTATGAATTTCGAAATATTAATTGCATTTTTGCTTGCTGGCGTAGTTGTTTTTGGTGGCGTGTATATGTTGATGAACCGATTTTTCAAACAGGAGTCGGAACGTCGTGCATACGAATGGCGCAAACAAAATAACGACATAGTATTGCCTATTCGTTTGCGTGCTTACGAGCGTATAGTGCTTTTCCTTTCTCGTATTGAACCAAAATCACTCTTGTTGCGTTTCGATTTTGCAGGCATGACAGTGTTGCAACTTCAACAAATGTTGTTGCAAGCAGTGCGCGACGAGTATGATCACAATGTGTCGCAGCAGATATACGTTAGCAAAGAGTCGTGGGCATTGGTAGTCAATGCTCGTGAGGGGTTGACACAGTTGATAAACACATGTGCTTCACAACTCAGTCCACAAGCCGATGCTATGGATTTGGCAAATTTAGTATTGGCAGCCTATGCATCTAATGCTAATTCAGCAATAGATATGGCCATTAACTATATCAAAAACGAAATGAAACAATACTGATGCGAAGAGGGTTGGTGTACATATTGCTATTATTATGCTTGGTGGCTTGTTCATCAGGCGATGGTTGCATGCAAGAACTTAAAGTTTCGATGAAAGCCGAAATTTATCGCATGGTATTTGATAGTTCTATCGAGCAATTTGTGCCCGAAAAGTATTCTTTGCCTATCACTATGCATGGTGTTGGTAGAGATTCGCTTTTGTATGACGCAAAGTCAACATCTACACTTAATTTTCCATTACAGAAACTTGATACAATTTCGTCGTTTGTTTTCACTACGACAATAAATGTAGATACAAATACTGTTGTTCAAACAGATACAATAGATATTTATCATACCAATACCGAAGAATTTATATCACTTGAATGTGGGTGTGTTGTTTCAAATACAATTGTAGGTATTGCCCAAACCACCAATCGAATAGATTCTATAGTTGTAGTTTCGCCTGAAGTCAATTTGCAATCGGGTAATAATATCAAAATTTATTTGAGTCAACGATGAAGAGAGTAGTGGTGGTATTATTGTGCATTGTGCATTGTCTATTGTGTGTTGAATTGAAGGCTCAGTTTTCAATGGGGGGAATGAGTTCTCCGTCTTCGTCACACAATGGCGAGCAAGAATCAAAACCAAGTGTCAAACAATATCAAGGCGACATATTTCGAGGTTTATCTGTTCATGCCGATATTGGTGCACCGATTATATCTTTGATGGGCGGATTTTCTCGTAGTTATGAGGTTCAAGTAGATGTCAATCTTTATCGTCGTCTGTATCCTATATTTGAAATGGGGTATGCAACTGCCAACAAGGAGGCTGCGTCGGGAGTTATTTATAACACAAAAGCCCCATTCTTTCGTTTTGGTATCAATTATGGATTGTTGAAACCATTCAAAGACGATGGCACTGCTCGTTCAGTCAAATGCTACCCATTCGTAGGGCTTCGTTATGCAATGTCGCCTATCACGTATAGCATTTCTAATATCACAATAGACGACCCTTATTGGGGCACATCAAGCATACAAGAATCTCGTAATAATCTTGACTATGCAGGTTGGTGCGAACTTCTTGGCGGAGTGCGAGTCGACCTATTCAAGGGTCTCACTTTGGGATGGTCTATCCGTATGAAAACACTATTACACACCTCTGCGCCCGATAAAGCTTATGTTTGGTATGTGCCAGGTTATGGTAGGTCATCTGGTGCGGGTGTAATGTTCAATTATACAATTGGTTATACTTTCTATAGAGGACAAGATACAAAATAATGATATGAAAAAAATAGTACTTTTTTTATTGTGTATTGCTCATTTTGCATTTTGCATCGAAATGAAAGCGCAACACAAGCATGAAATGCGTGCAGCATGGGTAGCAACTGTGGCTAATATCGACTGGCCTCAACGTGGTTGTTTCAATGTCGATTCTCAAAAAACACAAATGATTGAGATTCTTGATAGTCTTAAATCTTTAAAATTCAATGCTATCGTATTTCAGATTCGTCCAACATCCGATGCCTTCTATCAATCAGAATTAGAGCCATGGTCTCTATTTCTCACTGGTAAGCAAGGTGTTGCTCCCGAGCCATTCTATGATCCATTAGCATTTACAATTGCCGAGGCTCATAAGCGTCAAATTGAGGTGCATGTTTGGCTCAATCCTTATCGCGTATTGAATGTCGATAAACTCAATCTTTTGTCCAACAATCACCTATATCATCAAAAGCCAGAACTTTTTGTCAAGTATGGTAAGCAATATTATTTCAACCCAGGTCTCGACGAAACACGTAGTTTTCTCAATAAGGTTGTAGCCGATATTGTCACTCGTTATGATATCGATGCAGTTCATTTCGACGACTATTTCTATCCATATCGTATTGCTGGCGAAGAGTTTCCTGACGAAGCAACATTCAAAACTCACCCTCGTGGCTTCGACAATAAAGACGATTGGCGTCGTAACAATGTGAACCTAATTATTCAAGAACTTAACACAACAATCAAATCCATCAAGCCTTGGGTCGAATTTGGTATCAGTCCATTTGGTGTATGGCGCAACGATGATAAAGACCCTAATGGTAGTGCCACAAAGGCCGGTTGTACCAACTACGACGACCTCTATGCCGATGTGCGTCTTTGGTTGCAAGAAGGTTGGATTGATTACGTAGTGCCACAACTCTATTGGGAGATTGGCAAGCAAGTGGCTGATTATGAAGTGTTGGTTAAATGGTGGAGCGAACATAGTTTTGGTCGTAATCTCTACATAGGCCTTTCTGCTTCTACTCTTGGCACAGGCAAGGCCGATGCGTGGAAACGTCCTAACGAACTTTGTCGTCAACTTGCAATGAACAATCACCATCCAGCCACAAATGGAGCGGTCTTTTTCTCTTGTAAAGGCTTGTTGCGCAATGCACAAGGTCTCTGCGATAGCCTTCAACAAACATATTATAAGTATCCTGCTCTCAATCCCGAAAATCGCAATCTCAAAGGTAATGCTTCTGCTGCTCCTCGCAATCTTCGTGTCGAAAATGGCAAACTCATGTGGGATCCTGTTATCGACGAAGATGGCTATCAAATCGCATATTACGTCGTCTATATGTTCGACGCTTCGTCTAAAGTCAATATCGACAACCCTGAGCATATTTTATTGAAAACTTGCGACACTGAAATTGAATTACCTCAAACCGATATTCAAAATCAAAAACGTGTCACTTTCATAGTCACCTCAGTCAACCGCTATCGTCAAGAGAGCATCGCAGGCAAAAAACTCAAAGTACAGCTCTAAATCATGAAATTTCTTGCAATCATACCAGCGCGCTATGCCTCAACTCGCTTTCCAGCAAAGCCTTTAGCTCTGTTAGGAGGTAAGCCTATGATTCAGCACGTCTACGAGCGTGTCTCTCAAGTTTTAGATGATGTAGTAGTTGCCACCGACGATCAACGCATCTACGACGCCGTATCTCAATTTGGAGGTAGAGTAGTGATGACCTCAACCGAGCATCGCACTGGCACCGACCGTTGTTTCGAAGCCTACAACAATTTTGGTCTCAATGCCGATGTTGTTATCAATGTCCAAGGCGACGAACCATTTATCGCCGAAGACCAAATCCAATCTCTTATGCAATGTTTCAACAATCCTCAAACCGACATTGCTACTCTCATCAAGCCATTCCCACTCAACACAACCTACGAAACTCTATCCAATCCAAATACTCCAAAGGTCATCGTCAACCCACAAGGTCAAGCCATCTATTTTTCTCGTAGTGTTATACCTTATCTTCGTGGGATTAATCACGACCAATGGGCATCTCATCGCACCTACTATAAGCACATAGGTATCTATGCCTATCGCATTGAGGCATTGACACGAATAACGCAATTACAACAAACGCCGCTCGAACTTGCCGAGTCGCTCGAACAACTCCGTTGGCTCGAGAACGGATTGACAATTCAAACTGCCGAAACCCACATCGAAACCATAGGTATCGACACTCCTGAAGACCTCCAAAAAGCAGAAAAATATCTTCAAAATAGATAGTCTCAAAATACCCACTCACAGTGTGTATACTTCTTTATTAAAACCAAAATTTAAATATACTATACAGCAACCTCCAAGCAACCTTCGCCTTACCTAAAAAATACCCACTCACAGTGTGTGTTGATTTGAAAAAAATATGTTAGCATGGGATAATCTGTGGAATCTGTAGAGCGATTTCGACGAAGTCGAGAGCGAATGTCAAATATAGAAATAAAATATTTTTAAATCTGTGTAATCTGTGGGAGATTCAATATATAACAACTAAAAAAATATAACGATTATGAAATTCAAACGCATCCTTCTCAAACTTAGTGGCGAATCACTAATGGGCAATAAACAACACGGCATCGACGACCAACGTCTATCTGAATATGCCGACCAAATCGCCGAAATCACACGCATGGGCATCCAAGTCGGCATCGTCATCGGTGGCGGTAACATCTTCCGTGGTTTGAGCGGAGCAGGTCGTGGATTCGACCGTATCAAAGGCGACCAAATGGGCATGCTCGCAACAGTAATCAACTCACTCGCCCTTAGCTCAGCCCTCGAAACAAAAGGCGTTAAAGCACGCGTTCTCACAGCCGTACGCATGGAGCCTATTGGCGAATTCTACACTCGCGACAAAGCAGTCGAAGCCCTCGAGCGTGGCGAAGTTGCCATCTTTTCTGCAGGCACAGGCAACCCATATTTCACAACCGACACAGGTTCATCTCTTCGCGGTATCGAAATCAAAGCCGACGTAATGCTCAAAGGTACTCGTGTCGATGGTATCTATACTGCCGACCCAGAAAAAGACCCAACAGCAACTAAGTTCGACGAAATTACTTACGACGAAATCTACAATCGCGGACTTAAAGTTATGGACCTCACAGCCACAACAATGTGCAAAGAAAACAACCTCCCAATCATCGTATTCGACATGGACACAGTTGGCAATCTTGTCAAAGTCGTTTCAGGCGAGAAAATCGGTACATACGTACACAACTAATTCACAAAAAAAAGAAAAAAACTTTACATAGAACGGCAAAAAAACTTACA
>JAZLEE010000156.1:0-1980 GCA_045615085.1 Candidatus Aphodosoma sp.
ATTGAAGATAGGGAGGAATGAGGAGTGAGGAATGAGAAATGAGGAATGAGGAATGGGGAATGGGGAATGGGGAATGAATAAAAAAAAAGGCTATGCACTGATAGTGCATAGCCTTGTGTGTGTATTATGTAAAATAAATTATTTTTCTTTGTTGTAGCGTTCGTTGAGGAGCTCGATTGCTTCGGCTGTGATATCGTATTCAGGAGCGACGAAGAGAACATTGTTGTTCAATGCACTTGTAGTGATGACAAGGTGATATTTGCCATTAGCATTAAGAGTGCGGATTGCGCTATTGATGCTATCTTGAACACGAATACCTACTTGTTGGTTGTCTTGCAAAAGTTCGGCTTGTTTTTCTTGACCAAGAAGTTGAAGGTCTTGCTCTTTTTTCATCAAGCGACGTTGTTCTGCCTCAGCACGTTCGCGAGAAAGGAATGCTTGATTTTCGAGTTTCTTTTGGAAATCGATCATTTCGTTTTCGAGGCTACGAGCACGTTGGTTGAGATCGAGGGTGATGTCCTCTTGTTTGCGCATAAGGCGTTCGTTTTCTTCGAGAGCCAAATCGTAGTTATTGAGAAGAGAATCGACATTTACAACTGCGATTGGTAGACGGCAACCATCTTCGATTTTTGTATTGCAGCAAGCAGATTCGGAAGTTGCTGATTCATTTTGTGTAGCAGATTGATTGCAAGATGCCAATGTGATGGCAGCTGCGATAAAGAGTAATAATTTTTTCATTTATTTATTGTTTTAGTTATTATTTTTATGCGCGTTTGTATTCTTTGGTTTTGTTTGCGTTTTGTGCTTCACGATCTTGCGATGTTGCACATGTGATTCCGCGTTGTTTTAGGGCTTTATTGCCTCCAATATGTATGCTCGGGAAGCGTCCACCTTTAACAAAAAGGGGACGAAATGCCATAGCTAACACTGCAATTAGCAATATTACCAACGGAACAATAAGAGATAATAATGTAGTTTTCAGCATCTTATCTACAATTAAAACAAACTTACCAAATTTAGTGCAAAGATAGGAATTTTAATTCATATATTCATAATATGTAATTCATAATTATTGTTAATTTAATAATGGCAAGTAGCAAGTAATGAGCAAAAAGAGAATAGTATATTGTTTTTTTTGTGGTTTCGGGATTTTTTTGTATCTTTGCAAATTGAAATTAGCCAAGTTGAACTGCGCCTCAGCATAGTTCAATAAGATTGACTCTGCATTCGGCTTGCATCAACTTTGCAAAGTTATTGTCGACAGTCGACAGACTACGGACAATAGACAATTTTGTTTTGAAAACTAATTAATTCATTAATAAATAGCTAATATTATGAGCATTAGAACACTTCAACCTGAACGTCTCTGGAAAGAATTCTATGAGATTTGTCAAATTCCTCACCCTTCGAAAAAAGAGGAAAAAATGATTGCTTATTTGCAAGAGTTTGGTAAACGTCATAACCTTGAAACTCGCACTGACGCTGCGGGTAACGTGTTGATTTGCAAACCTGCAACTCCTGGTTATGAAAACCGCAAAAAAGTGATTCTTCAATCGCACATGGACATGGTGTGTGAGAAAAACAATGATACACAACACAACTTTGACACTGACCCTATTCAACCTTATATCGATGGCGAATGGGTGAAAGCAAAAGGTACTACTCTCGGTGCTGACAATGGTATTGGTATGGCTACTGAATTGGCTATCCTTGCAAGTAATGACTTGAAACACCCTGCACTTGAATGTTTGTTTACAGTAGACGAAGAGACTGGTTTGACTGGTGCTTTCGCTATTGACCCTCAATTGCTTAAAGGTGAGGTATTGCTCAACCTTGACTCGGAAGATGATGGCGAATTCTTCATCGGTTGCGCTGGTGGTATTGACACAACAGTGACATTCGACTACAAAGAAGAGGCTATGCCAGAAGGTTTGTTCTACTTCACAATCACTGTAAATGGTCTTCAAGGTGGTCACTCAG
>JAZLEE010000157.1:0-6742 GCA_045615085.1 Candidatus Aphodosoma sp.
AAATTGACAGTTTCTGTCAAAAACAAATTAATTTGCAAAAAAAAAGAGACGCAACCACTTGCGTCTCTACTTTATATTCTTCACAATTAATCTTCTTGCTCGTAATAATATGAATAGTCTATACCCTTCATAAATATTTCACGGTCATCTATTTTATCAGTTAAAGCCTATTTCAACAATTCATGAATTGCAGTACTATTAGTATGACTAACAATCATAGCATTCAAATAATCATTCTTCGGTATTCTACTCCAATCCACACACTTACCTAACCGCTTTTTCAATATCAAATCAAGCCATATACGCGTACTGCGACCATTGCCTTCCATAAACGGATGCGCAACATTCATCTCTACATATTTATCTACTATTTCGTCAAATGTCGTCTCTGGCATTTTATCTATTGTTTCTAATGCATTATGAAGATATTGAGCTAAACAAAAAGTAAAATTGCCTTTCGAAATAGTCTTGTTTCTTATCTGCCCTGCAAAATCATACAACCCTCCAAAAATATAAGCATGTATTTGTTGCAAAGCCTTTGTCGTACCAACATCTTCTGCAGCTACAAGATTGCTCTGCATGAAAGTATATGCCTTTTTCTTACTGCGCCCATCTATTGTATTGTCGCTATACGTAAACCAATCTAAAAATTCATTAGTATACGACATCTTTCCCATAATAAATTTCTATTTTTCAAAAGTTGTATTTCTGCAAATTTCTTTCGCAAAGTTACAAAAAAACTTTCAGTTTTGCAATAGTTGCTATCCATACTCTCACTCCTAACTCCAGCAACCTTCAAGCAACCTATCTCGAAGAAGACTGACACATTCAACTCCCCATATTTCATTATTTTTTTCAATACCCCCTTGCATTTCTCTCTTTTTTTTCGTATATTTGTAAATCAAAAACAATCAAAAAATCACTAAAAATTACTATGGGAAAATACAAATCAAAAATGACAAAACACGAGTTTGCCCTACATGCCGGCATCTCATCGCGCACACTTGCTCGACGTTGCCAACGCCATCGCGAAACTCTCATCTCATTCGGATGCCACCCCTACGACCAATATCTCAACTCAATGGCACTCATCTACCTCTGCACACAATACAACATACCCCGCCCTCCATGCATCGCAAACACCGACATAGAATTCACCATCTAAACTTTCTTTATTCTCTAATAATCACTACCCTTATACCAACTCTCCCCCCTATATAAAAAAAGAGACGCAAAATTTTGCGTCTCTACCATATCTATTTCATCAAAAAACTTTTTATTCCGTATAAAGGAACATTTGTCAACCATACTTCTTCGCGATATGCCGACATAGACACACGCAACGACATCGGTATTTTATATTTTTCTGCAATCATTTTCAATGATTTTGCCCTCAAATTCACCTCAGCCTTAACTTCCACTGGAAGTGCTTTATCTAAATATTGGACTACAAAATCAACCTCTAAATCAGAATCTCCATCCGACGAAAAATAATAAATAGGCATATTCTTAATTACCCTCATCTGCTGCAATACATACAACTCTGTGAAAGCTCC
This sequence comes from Candidatus Aphodosoma sp., assembly GCA_045615085.1. Taxonomy (GTDB): domain Bacteria; phylum Bacteroidota; class Bacteroidia; order Bacteroidales; family Paludibacteraceae; genus Aphodosoma. Next base: position 1,557 of record JAZLEE010000157.1, read on the forward strand.
TTTATATTCTTTAAAAATAACATCAGAAGCTATTATTTGATCGGCAGTTGTATTATTCATTGCCCCAAACAATCCACAATCCAATAAAAAAAGCTTGAAAACATTAAAATCTTGATAAAAATTCAATGGAACTTCAGGCTTTGACACTCGACTTACCTTAACAACTATACCTGCATCAATCAACCACTGTATGGCCAACTCAAAATCAGATGCTCGTGCCCCCTTACGTACTGCTCCATATATAAATTTCTTATTCTCTTTAACCAACTGAGATGATATAGATTGAAGCACTTGATTTATACGCTGAATCATCTGCTTTGGTGCATGTTTTGAAATATCATAACTATATGCTTGCAATATATTATTTTGTATATCTCGCACCGCTTCCAACCCTCGCTGTTCTACAAACGCCTTTACAGCCTCAGGCATACCGCCTACATAATAATATCTACGCAATAAATCAATATACCTACTATGCAACGACAAAATTGTATCCCAATCTTTACTATACAGAATCTCTACTAATTTTTCCTCACCAATTGCCATCAAAAACTCCTCATATGTCATCGGGTACATTTGCAACATATCTACCTTCCCTACAGGAAAAGATTCTCCTGGATGCAATATCAAACCCAACAAAGAGCCTGCAACCACAACATGTTGCTCTGGTGCATTCTCACAAAAATATTTCAACGCCGACAATCCATTCTTCAACTCTTGTATTTCATCAAATATAATAAGAGTTTCCCCTGCAACAATCGGTACATGAGTTATAGACTCAACTATCAGTAATATACGCTCAATATTATAATCAATAAATAAAGATTGTGCCAAAGATTCATTATCACAATTGACGTAAGCCACATACTTATACTCATTCTCACCAAAATGACGCAAAATCCATGTTTTACCTATTTGACGAGCACCTTGAAGTATCAATGGTTTACGATTGATGCTTAACTTCCAATCTAACAACTGTTTATATACCTCTCTTTTCATATTTATACACATTATCTACATTTTTCGGGACGAACTTTCGATATAAAACCACATTTTTCGGGACGAACTTTCGATATAAAACCACATTTTTCGGGACGAACTTTTTCCCTCTGCAAAAATAATACTTTTTTTACATAACAAAATATTGATTATTTCCACATTTCGATGTCGCACGCGATTTGATGCTGGAGGTCGGTAAGGGATGAAAACTTTTGCTCGTGACGCAAAAATTTGTGGATATAAACGATTAGTTCTTCGCCATATAAATCGCCTTGATAGCCTAGTAGGTGCACTTCGACACTCTTGTTGGTGCCTGACACGGTGGGCCTTGTGCCGATGTTTAATACGCCGCGATAGCGCTCGCCTCTGACTGATACTTCGACTCCATAAACGCCATCGGATGGGAGGTGCTTGAGCGATGATAGTTGCAAATTGGCGGTGGGAAAGCCTATCTGACGCCCGATCTGCTTGCCACTGACGACGATGCCGCGAAGTGTATAGGTGTAGCCTAATAGCTGATTGGCTAGGGTGATGTCCCAAAGCTCGAGGGCTTTGCGTATCTTGGAACTGCTGACCATGACGTGGCTGGTGACAAAACTGTTGCATCGCTTGACTTCGAGTCCGATGGTTTTGCCATAGTCGACATATTCTTGGAATGGCGTGCCGCGGTCGCTACCAAATTGATGGTCGTACCCCATCAATAATACTCCGACGTGGTGTTTTTCGACTAACATGCGCATGAATTCTTGCGATGTTTTGCTCGATAATTCGGCATCGAATTGCATCATTAATACTTGATCGATGCCTTTGGATTGGAGTATTTCGATTTTTTCGTTGGAGAGGGTGAGCTGACGTAATCCGCAATCGGGATTAAAATAGAGCCGCGGATGGTTGGCAAAGGTGACTACCATAGAGTGCATGCCACGCGCTTGAGCCTCGCTCTTGAGCTGATCTAAGAGATAGTTGTGCCCAAGATGGACTCCATCGAAAAAACCTATTGTTGCTACTTTTTTCATGCTTTTTTGGCATCTATACGTTTTGTTATTATCTCATAAAGGATGAGTCCGATGGCCGCGGCTACGCCGATGGCTGCGAAATAGTACCACACGTAATGTGCGTTGGCTGAAGCTTCGAGCCATGCTTCGCGTGTAGGGAATAGTTTTGGGTCGGGACAGTATTTTTGTAATAATACGCCTGAGAGGCCGAAGCCTATGATTGATGAGAAGAATGAATCTAATTGACTGAATCCGAGATACATGCCTTCTTCGCCTTTTGGGGCTTGGAGGGAGAAATATTCGAGATAGCGCGGTGTGATGAAACACTCGCATAGGCCTTGCAACATGATGCCTACGACGAGCATGAGGGTGATGGGGTGCATGCCGAGGATTGGTTCGCTGCCGAGGAGGTTACCGGTGGACATGACTAATGCTGCGACTGGCACTAATATCATACCTACGACCATTGAGGTGAGGGCGGTGTAGCGCGACATCCATTTGGTGATGAGGTTGACCATCAAGACTACGACTAATGGGTTAACGTTGGCGATCCAGCCTGGTTTGGCTGCTTCGCCTGCCATACGGATGACGTATTTTGGCATTGTGGCATACAATTGTTGTTGGCACATCCAGAAGCCTGAGGCGATGAAGATGAAGATGAGGAGTCGCTTGTTGGTCAAGCCTTTCCATAGGCCTTGCCATACTTCGCGCATTGTTTTGTTTTCGCCTTCGGTGTTGACTGAGTGATACATGAAGATGATTAGCAATAGGGCGATAAGACACAATGCTGTGGAGAAGAAGTTGACATAGATGTAGGCGCGCTCGCCAATCCATCCGCGCAAGGGGTCGATGATGGTTTTGCCACTGAAGGCGCCGATGTTGACCAAGGTGTAGAAGATAGAGTAGCCTCGAGCACGGGTTTCGGTGGTTGTTTCACGTGCAACGGATGCTCGGATGAGGCTGCGGATGAAGCTGCCGCCTACGACCATGATGAGCATGATGGGAATGACTAACCATTTGAGCGGGCTCTCGTGCAAGCCGAAGTATTGGTTTTCGGTTATGACGTTGGCTACGAGTGCTTTGGCGCCTTCGGGTGCATCGGCATAGTGGACAAGGCCGAGGCCTTCGAGCATGAAGGGCAATGTGCCTAGGAGGAGATAGCCGATTGGCATCATGGTGAAGGCTATTATCATTGCTTTGCGATAGCCGATCTTGTCGGCATAGGCGCCGGTGAAGATTGGCAAGAGATACATCAATGCCGAAAATCCACCTGATATGAAACCTGCTTCGATGTCGCTAAAGCCAAGTATGTTTGACAAATAGAAGGTGATGGCTATGAATAGCGCATAGTAGGCGGTGCGCTCGAGCATCTCGGCTACGTTGGCTGTCCAGAAGGCAGCGGAGAATTTTAGTTTTTGAGTTTGCATAATATATGTTTTTTTTTGATAGGGGGCTATAGGAAGCTATAGGAAGCTATAGAAACTATAGAAAAAAATGCTATAGGATGATTAGTTATATTGCTTTATAAAAAATATTCGATTCTCAGGACTCTATTTTTTGGTGAAAATGGGTGTAAATGACTGATGCTTTGGACTTTCCAACGATTTCGGTAAGTTCGACTTCGGATGCCAAAGAGATGCGTTTGACGGATTTGAAGTGCTTTAGGAGCATGTTTTTGGTTTTTTCGCCCACACCAGTGATTTTGTCGAGCTCGGATTGGGTTTGACTCTTGCTGCGCTTGTCGCGATGAAAGGTGATGGCAAATCGGTGCACCTCGTCTTGCACGGAGGCGAGAAATTTGAAAAGTGTGTCGGTGGGTTTGAGTCCTACTACACGCGGTGGAAATCCTACCAACACCTCGGAGGTGTGGTGCTTGTCGTTCTTGGCTAAACCGACAATGGCTATGTTCAAACCTAATTGGTCCTCGACTACGCTACGCACGACCTCCATCTGCCCTTTGCCTCCATCGGTGAGAATGAGGTCGGGTAGGGGAGTGCCCTCTTCAATCATACGACTATAACGACGACGCACTACCTCGGCCATGGATGCATAATCGTCGGGTCCAACCACAGTTTTGATGATATACTTGCGATAGTCTTTTTTCGATGGTTTCGCCATTTTATAAACCACACAGGCTGCCACGGCATCGCTGCCCGAGATATTGGAATTGTCGAAACACTCGATGTGCTGTGGTAGTTTTTCGAGACACAAACGGTCTTGTATGTCTTTGAGTAGTCGCACCTGACGCTGCTCTGGATTGAGTTTCTCGGATTGCTTGTATTTATCTACTCGATATTGCTTAACATTCTGAGTACTAAGGTCTAAGAGTTTTTTCTTATCGCCTTTTTGTGGTATGATGAAGTTGACCTTATCTAACTCTATATCAGGCATAAAGGGTACTATCACCTCGCGCGAAATGCTTTTGAATCGCTCGCGGAGTTCGACTATTGCCAAAGAAAGGATTTCTTCTTTGGGTTCGTCCAGTGTTTTTTTATACTCGATTGTGAAGCCTTGCACTACGGAACCGCCTGCTATACGCAATATGTTGATATAAGCACTTTGCTCGTCTTCGTCGTAACCAAATACGTCGATATCATTGTCGCTAGTGGTGGTGATGACGGTTTTGGATTGATATTTTACGATTAAATCGTACTTTTCTTTGATTTTTTGTGCCTCCTCGAACTTGTATTCGGCAGCTAATTTTTGCATTTGCTGCATCAAATAATCGGTGATAACGTGTGAACGACCCTTTGCAATTTCGCGGATTTCATCGATAAATTTTCGATACTCATCCTGCGACTGACGACCGACACATGGGGCTAAACAGTTTTTGATGTGATATTGCAAGCATACATCGTAGCGATGCGATGCGATGCCTTGCTCGGTGAGGGGGTGCTTGCAGGTGCGGATAGGATAGAGTTCGCGAATGAGTTCGAGCAACAGATCGAGGGTCCAACTGCTCGGATATGGGCCGAAATAATCGGCACCTCGCACTACGTTTCGAGTTTTGAAAACTCGAGGAAATGGCTCTTTTGTGATACACAACCACGGATAGGTTTTGCCATCTTTGAGTAGAATATTATATCGTGGTTGGTATTTTTTTATAAGATTATTTTCTAAAAGCAGGGCATCGGCTTCGGTGTTGACACAAATGTATTTTATATCGGCTATATTGCTTACTAATATATTTGT
>JAZLEE010000158.1:0-9260 GCA_045615085.1 Candidatus Aphodosoma sp.
ATACAACGTACTATTCAGATACTTAGCCGTCGCAAAAAGAACAATCCTGTGCTCATTGGCGAACCTGGTGTTGGTAAATCAGCCATCGTCGAAGGCCTTGCTACTCGCATCGTAAATCGCCAAGTACCACGTGCTTTATTCGACAAAAAAATCGTATCACTCGACCTTGCAGCTATGCTTGCAGGCACTAAATATCGCGGACAGTTCGAAGAAAGATTGAAGTCGGTAATGAACGAACTCGAGGCAAATCCCAACATCATTCTCTTTATAGATGAGATACATACGATAGTTGGCGCAGGTGCTACTACTGGCTCTCTCGACACAGCCAACATGCTCAAACCAGCTCTTTCGCGTGGTAAATTTCAATGCATCGGTGCTACTACTCTCAACGAATATCGTCAATCTATCGAAAAAGATGGCGCTCTCGAACGCCGTTTCCAAAAAATCCTTGTCGAAGCAACTACCAAAGAAGAAACCCTCCAAATCCTACGCAATATCAAAGACCGCTACGAAGACCACCACCAAGTGCGCTACACCGACGAGGCATTAGAGTTGTGTGTCACCTTGACCGAAAGATATATCACCGACCGCTCATTCCCCGACAAAGCCATCGATGCCCTCGACGAGGCTGGTGCGCGTATGCACTTGACCAATTTGAGTGTACCGGCTCATATCGAGGAACTTGAAAATAACATTGCAGAGTTCGACGCCCTCAAAAAAGAGGCAGTCCTCCGTCAAGACTTCGAACTTGCAGCAAAATATCGCGACCAAGTAGCAACCCTTGCATCGCAACTCGAACTCGAAAAGAAACAATGGCTTGCCGAAAGCAAAGAAAATCGCGTTGAAGTAACAGGTGATGAGATAACCGCCACAATTTCCAACATGGCTGGCGTACCACTCACTCGCATTGCCGAAAGCGAAAACGAACGATTGCTCAAAATGGGTGATGCCCTACGCGGACAAGTCATCGGACAAGACGATGCCGTACAAAAAGTGGTGCGTGCCATCCGTCGCAGTCGTGTCGGATTGAAAGACCCTAACCGCCCTATCGGTTCGTTCATCTTCCTCGGTCCTACTGGTGTAGGTAAAACACTCTTGGCTAAAAAATTAGCTGAATATATGTTTGGTTCAGTCGATTCGTTAGTGCGTATCGATATGAGCGAATTCATGGAAAAATTCTCTGTGTCGCGTCTCGTTGGCGCCCCTCCAGGATATGTAGGTTACGAACAAGGCGGTCAACTCACCGAGAAAATCCGTCGCAAACCCTACTCTATCGTACTCTTCGACGAGATAGAAAAGGCTAACTCCGAGGTATATAACATCCTACTCCAACTCCTCGACGAAGGTTTCATCACCGATGGCCTCGGTCGCAAAATCGACTTCAAAAACACAGTCATCATTATGACCTCGAATGCCGGCACACGCCAACTCAAAGACTTTGGTCGTGGTGTAGGTTTTGCAACAACCGATAAGACTGAAAATCAAGAGTATGCACATGCCGTTACGCGTAAAGCTCTCGAACGCACATTTGCTCCTGAATTCTTGAATCGTATCGATGAGATTATCAACTTCAACCCTCTCACACGCAACGACATAAACCAAATCATCAACCTCGAACTCGACAAATTCAAATCACGCTGTTTGAACTTAGGTTTTGAACTTGAAGTGTCGGATGCAGCAGTTGATTTCTTGGCCGACAAAGGCTACGACAAGCAATATGGCGCACGTCCACTCCAACGCTCAATACAAACACATCTCGAAGATTTAATCGTCGAAGAGATGCTATCCGCAGGTAGAATGAAGAGCAAAAAGGTGGTTGTTGACGTAGATGCAGATGCTAACAAACTAGTTATAAAATAGATAAAAAAATATAACTTTTTTGATACACATATCAAAAAAAAATTGTAACTTTGCACTCGCAAAATGAGAATAATATAAGTTAATTCCGAATGGTTTTCAACTTTTAACTCTCAACTTTCAACTTTTAGGATGTATCCGTAGCTCAGTTGGTAGAGCAATTGACTCTTAATCAATGGGTCGAGGGTTCGAGCCCCTCCGGGTATACAGAAATAAGGACAATTCTTCATAGAGTTGTCCTTATTTTTTTTGATTAATCTACCCAAAAACAACCACTCTCAGTGTGTATTCTTTCATCCTACTCTCAAGCAACCTTCAAGCAACCTTCAAGCAACCTTCAAGCAAGAAAACAGTCATAAACCTACAACCACTCAGAGTGTGTATTTAAGAGCAAAAATTTACCCTCTCTCACCCTACTTGGAGGTATCTTGAATTAAGACTTTCGAACTTGCGAAGTTACGAACTTACAAAATTCTAACTTCGAAAGTTCGAAAAACAAAAAAAATCGCACCACAGAGGTGTCACTCTTCTTCGACATAGGTTGCTTGAAGGTCGCTAGACGTAAGAGAAAAAATGGTTGTAGCATGGCATGAAAATTGCCATGCTTTTTTAGTATTTTTTATATAAATGGAGAGTTGGATATTTGAATATTTTTTTGTAAATTTGCAGATTGGTAGTTTTATGTACCTTCTACAAACAAAAATCGTTAAATATAAAATTATTAACATAATAAACGGGCAGTTAAATCGTTATTATTCTGCCAATTAAAACTTAGTATTAGAAATATGAATAAAGCTCTTTTGATGATTCTCGATGGATGGGGAATCGGTAATGGAACAAAATCTGACGTAATTGCACAAATGCCTACTCCTTATTGGGATTCTCTCTTGGCAAAATATCCTCATTCGCAACTCCAAGCTTCGGGCGAATATGTTGGACTTCCTGACGGACAAATGGGTAACTCGGAAGTGGGTCACCTCAATATTGGTGCTGGTCGTATTGTGTATCAAGACCTTGTAAAAATCAACCGCGCTTGCGCTGACAACTCTATACTTGAAAATGCTGCTATCAAAAAAGCATTTGAATTTGCAAAAAACAATGGTGGCGATGTACACTTTATGGGTTTGACTTCGGATGGTGGTGTGCACTCATCTTTGGTTCACCTCTTCAAATTGTGCGATATTGCAAAACACTATGGTCTTGAGAACCACTATGTTCACTGTTTTATGGATGGTCGTGACACTGACCCTCGCTCGGGCAAAGGCTTCATTGCTCAATTGGAAGAACATTTGGCTACTACTGGCGGTAAGATTGCATCGATTATTGGTCGCTACTACGCTATGGACCGCGACAAACGCTGGGAACGTGTGAAAATTGCTTACGACTTGTTGGTAAACGGCATTGGCGAAGCTACAACAAACACTGTAGATGCAGTGCAAAAATCATACGACAACGAAGTAACTGACGAATTTATCAAACCTATCGTGCATGTAGATGGCGAAGGTCGTCCTGTGGCTACTATCAAAGATGGCGACGTGGTAATCTTCTTCAACTATCGCAACGACCGCGCTAAAGAGCTCACTCAAGTGCTCACTCAAAAAGACATGCCTGAAGAAGGTATGAAAACCCTCAACGTCGACTACTACTGTATGACTCCATACGATGCTTCATTCACAGGTGTGAGCATCATCTTCGACAAAGAAAACGTAGAAAACACACTCGGCGAAGTAGTAGCAAAAGCAGGCGCTCGTCAACTCCACATCGCCGAAACTGAGAAATATGCTCACGTTACATTCTTCCTCAATGGTGGCCGCGAAACTCCATACGACAACGAAGACCGCATCCTCATCAACTCGCCTAAGGTGGCTACTTACGACCTCCAACCTGAAATGTCCGCATTCGAAGTCGCTGATGCTCTCTCGGCTGAATTGGCAAAAGAAACTTACGACCTTGCTATCGTCAACTTTGCAAATGGCGACATGGTGGGCCATACTGGCGTATACGAAGCTATTGAAAAAGCAGTAGTTACAATCGACAAATGCGTAGAACAAGTGGTGGAAACTGCTCGTGCTCACGGCTATCAAACTATCATCATTGCCGACCACGGTAATGCCGACAATGCAATGAACGCCGATGGTAGCGCCAACACTGCTCACTCGCTCAACCCAGTGCCATTCGTATTCGTGTCCGACTCATACAAAGGCGAAGTAAAAGATGGTATCTTGGCCGACGTTGCTCCATCTATCTTGAAAGTAATGGGCATCGAAGCTCCTGCAGATATGACAGGAAGTTCTTTAATTGAGAATTGAGAATTGAGAATTGAGAATTGAGAATTGAGAGTTGAGAGTTGAGAATTCATTACTCATTTTAGAAATAGAAATACTCAAGAGCATCTTGGTTGGTGCTCTTGGGACAAAGAAAATAGAAATAATAAAAAACTAATATAGAACTATGAAAAAATTAATTATTGCAACATTGACTCTTATCGGAGCGATGCAATTGTCGGCTCAAAATGAGGTGTTGATGACAAACAACGGCGAGCATATAACAAAAGCAGAATTTGAATACATCTACAACAAAAACAATTCGGACAATGCTATCGACAAAAAAACATTAGACGAATATGTAGATTTGTTTGTAAACTTCAAATTGAAAGTGGCAGAAGCTAAAGCTCAAGGTCTTGACACCACACCTGCATTCAAACGTGAATTGAACGGCTACCGCAAACAATTGGCTAAACCATATTTGACAGACTCGGAATTGGAAGATGCTCTATATCAAGAGGCTTATAGCCACTTCAGTGAAGATTGCGAAGTGAGCCATATATTGATAAAAACAGAGGGCGAAGATACATTGGAAGCATACAATCAAACACTTAAAGTGATTGAGAGATTGAAAGCTGGCGAAGACTTTGGCAAAGTAGCCGACGAAGTCTCTGCCGACCAATCCGTTACTCGCAACCATGGCTACCTCGGTTGGTTCACTGCCTTGCAATTAGTGTGGCCATTCGAAAAAGCAATGTACGAATTGCCTATAGGTGAGATATCTAACCCTATCAAATCTGACTATGGCTACCACATCATCAAAGTCCACAACCGTCGCCCAGCATGGGGTCAAGTGAATGCTCGCCATATCATGAAAATGTGCAACGAACGCATGTCGGCAGATGTACAAGAGAAAAAATACAACGAAATGCTCGAAATCCGTCAACGCCTCGAAGCTGGCGAAGATTTCGCCACATTGGCCAAAGAACTTAGCGACGACAAAGCCTCGGCTCAAAAAGGTGGCGACCTCGGCTGGTTTGGCATTGGTCGTATGGTGAAAGAGTTTGAAAAAGCTGCTTTCGACTTGAATGCTGGCGAAACATCTGAAATCATCAAGACTCAATTCGGCTACCATATCATCAACGTAAAAGAGAAAAAAGGCGTTGAACCATTCGAAAAGAAAAAAGCCGATATCCAACGTATGATGCAATACGATAGCCGTTCGACTGCCGCAAAAGAGTCGTTTATCAACAAATTGAAAAGCGAATACAACTTCACTGTTAACGAAACCGAAATTGAAAAAGCCAAAAAACTCATAGCGCAATATACTCACAACGATTCGATATTGAAAATTAAAAGCGAAGAACAAAATGGCGCATTAATTACATTTGCCGACCAACAAATTTCAACAACCGATTTGATAGCATTCTATGTCGCAACCAAAGCAATGAGCACCGACGTAGATACAAAAATAACCCAAATCGGCGAGATGAGATTACTACAATACGAAGACTCACAACTAGAAGCAAAATACACCGACTTTGCCAACCTAATGCGCGAATATCACGATGGTATCTTGCTCTTTGATGTATCAAACCGCGAAGTATGGGAAAAAGCAATCAAAGACACAAAAGGTTTGGAGAAATATTTCAAAGGCAACAAGAAAAATTATGCTTGGGAAGAACCTCGCTTCAAAGGTTTCGTAGTTAAATGCAAAGACACTGCAACTGCTACTCGCCTCGCAAAAGAAATCAAAAAAATGAATCCCGACTCTGTAGCAAACTATATTCGCACAAAAGTAAACAACGACTCTACTACATTGGCTACAGTAGAACGCGGACTTTGGAAACAAGGAGAAAATAGTTATGTCGACTCATCTAATCTCAAATCAAACATTCTAATCGAAGAAAGCGAAGAGTTGCCAGTAGTAGTTGTTGTAGGCAAAAAACTCAAAGCACCAATGGTTTACACCGATGTACGCGGTGCCATTACTGCCGACTATCAAAACTACCTTGAAAAAACTTGGATTGAAACTCTCCGCAACAAATATCCAGTTGTAATTAACCAAGAAGTACTAAACACACTTAGATAAGATGAAACAAAAACTATTTTTGTTGATAGTAATCATAACTACGTTCACTTCGTGCTCGTATATCGAACAGTATATCAAAGAGCGTGAAAGTGAAGGTATTATTGCTTCGGTTGGCGATAATTTTCTCTACAAAGAAGACATTGAGCACATCGTGCCTCAAGGCACACCAAGTGCCGATAGTGCTTTGATTGTAGATGCATATATCCAACGTTGGGCCACTAATGTTTTGATACTAAAAAATGCCGAACGCAACGTCGCTAACCAATCGGAGATAAACAAAATGGTTGAGGAGTATCGTCAACGCCTCATGATACACTACTATCAACAAGAGATGGTAACCGAAAAAGTGAAACTCCCTACCGAAACTGAAGCAAAACAATTCTATGAGGCAAACAAAGAGTTGTTCTTGTTGGAATATGCTGTGATTAAAGGCGCCACAATCAAAGTGCCAAACAACATCAAAACCGAGAACATCCAACGCAAATTCAAAAACCTCGAAAACATTGCCGACATCGAAAAATATGCTTTGCAATATGCAACCAAATATGAGTTGTTTACCGAATATTGGCAATCTGTAAGTGATGTTATAAATCCCGAAACATCTAAGTTAAAAATCAATAAGCCTGGATATTACGAAGAAAAAGACAGCCTACACCTCACGCTTATCAATGTAACCGAATATGTTGCTCCAGGCGAGGTAGCACCTTTTGATATGATAAAAGAAGATGTTCAAACAATGCTATATAACCAACAAAAAATGGATTATTTAAACAATTTCGAACATGAGATGTTTGAATATGGTGTGCGTCACAATCAGATAAAAATTAAAGAGAATAATTAAAAGTCAGATATGAAAAAAATTGTTTTTAGTTTATTCGCACTATTGACCTCTCTTATTGCTGTAGGACAAGAGAAAAACATGATTGATGGTGTGGTTTGGGTAGTTGGCGACGAGGCTATTCTTCGCTCGGATGTAGAGCAAGAGCGCATTCGTGCCCAATACGAAGGTCAACGCATACAAGGCGAACCTTATTGCATCATACCCGAACAGATAGCAATACAAAAGCTATTCATCCACCAAGCCAAAATCGACAGTATCGAAGTCAACGATGGACAGGTAGAGAGTCAAGTCAACTCGCAAATGAATTTCTTCATTCGCCAAATAGGTTCGCGCGAAAAATTGGAAGAATACTATCGCAAAACCTACACCGAAATCAAAGAAGAGATGCGTCAAGCCATTGCCGACCAATCATTAGTACAACAAGTGCAACAATCGTTGGTGCAAAATATCCAAGTGACGCCTTCGGATGTACGCAAATATTACAATACCCTATCCGAGGACTCGATACCTACAGTACCAGCACAAGTAGAGGTTCAGATTATCACTATCGAACCACCTATCCCTGAAGATGTCATCGAAGCTACAAAAAATCGTTTGCGCGAGTTTGCCGACCGCGTGAAAAGTGGCGAGGCCGACTTCTCGATGCTTGCACGCCTTTATTCCGACGACACCGAGAGTGCCAAACAAGGTGGAGAATTAGGCTTTGCTGGTCGTGGTACTTTCGTGCCTGAATTTGCCAATGCCGCATTTGCACTCACCGAGCCAGGCAACATCAGTCGCGTAATCGAAACCGAATTCGGTTTCCACATTATTCAGTTGATTGAACGCCGCGACGACCGTGTCAACTGCCGCCACATCCTCCTCCGTCCAAAAATCACAAGCGACATCAAAATCAAAACTCTCTCTACACTAGATAGTATCGCCAAAGACATCCGCACCGAAAAACTCACATTCGATGCTGCTGCCTCGCTCATGTCGTCCGACAAAGACACCAAAATGAACAATGGCTTGATGACTAATCAAAATAGTGGTTCGTCGAAGTTCGAATATCAAGACCTCCCACCCGAAATCGCTAAATTGGTCTACACCATGAAACCAGGCGAAGTGTCGGAACCATTCTCTATGTTCTCACAAAAACTTGGTCGCGAGGTATTTGCTATAGTCAAACTCAAAAACCACATACCTAGCCACAAAGCCAATTTGACCGACGACTTCCAAACCCTCAAAACTATGTGCGAAGCTCAACTCCGCGAAAAAACCATCAAAGAGTGGCTCAAAAAGAAAATCTTAGATACTTATATATATATATCACCAGAATGGCGCGATTGCGACTTTGAATTCAACGAATGGATAAAAAAATAAGGTATAAACATACAACACTCTTACGACTACTGCCAGTAATATTCCTATTACTGTGCAGTTGTGTTGTTTATGCCCAAATGCCTACTGAGCTGATAGTCAACCCCAACAAACCCAAAATAGACAAACCACTGCCGACACCCAAACCCCAAAAGGCAGAAAAGAAAGTCGAGAAAAAAAGCGAACCTAAAGACACCACAAAACGCACAGGCAAGCAAACCCTAATATACCTCGAACGCAGTGATTTAGTGCGTTTCGACAACGATAGTTTGCCCGACATCCAAGTGCTTATAGGCAACGTAGTATTGCGCCACGACGACATATATCTCTACTGCGATTCGGCACATATGAATCAAAAGACCAACTCGTTCAAAGCCTATGGACATGTGAAAATCGAACAAGGCGACTCGCTCGAAATATTCGCTAAACGATTGAATTACAATGGTAACTCTCGCATCGGTCACCTCTTCCACGACGTGAAGATGATTAACAACGAGGTTACTCTCTACACCGATACCCTCATCTACAATCGCAACCGCAACCTTGGTTACTACACCTGCGGAGGCAAATTGGTCGACTCGCTCAACACACTAGTTTCGAAGCATGGCTACTACCATTCCGACACCAAACTTGCCGAATTCCGCTACGACGTAGTAGGCGAAAACAGCAATTCTACCATCAAGAGCGACACCCTCACCTACAACACCGAATCCAAAATAGCAACCATCCTCGGTCCTACACATATCTACCACTCCGACAGCACAATAATATATTCAGAATTAGGATGGTACGATAGCAACACCGACAAATCGCAACTCCTCAAAAAGCCATTCATCAATCATGGCAA
>JAZLEE010000159.1:0-6010 GCA_045615085.1 Candidatus Aphodosoma sp.
ACCGTGTCACCACGCTGTTTTTCACTCACAAACACACTATCTCTCAGATAGATTGTATCAACCCTTGCACTCCTCTGGATAAAGCTTGTAGTATCGTTGCTCTGCACGACGGGCATCGATTTCGTACTGCTGCAACTCGCGCTCGCAAGGATGATTATACCCATACTCAGTACCCGCACGAAAGTCCGTGACTTCCAAAATAATTTCTTCATGTTCATTTTGTGCTTTTAGAATTAAACTTGTTAGTTCTCTCTCCACATCCGTCGCACTTCGTCCAATCCCCTTGCCGCGCAATGTGTTGTCCGCCACTACCAGCACGCACCCGCTTGAATGTTCTGGCTTACTACCTCTGTGTATGCGTATGCCTGAGCGTTGTGGTACATTTTGCACGATAGGAAGTAATCGTTTGAATCGTGGCGATTGTGTCACGCAGACATGGTAACATAGTGCAGGAATCTCCACACCTTTCCGCTCCAGCGTGTTGCAAAACCACCTGCCATCAATCACCAGCCGCCCAGTAATCGCATTCCCTTTTGTCTCATTTCGTATCAATCGTATATACATATTCTTTCTCTTTGAGCGCGCCAGGAAGTTGATTGGCGCGCAAGTTGTTTATGTTGTTTTGTAAAATAAAAAGAATACTTGTTGTGTTATTCCTTATATCTATACTTATAGTCAATGCCTATGAGCGAGCCCGAGAATGTCAGTATTTCTCCAAACGCTATCAACAGCGAGTGGTGTATCTCGCCCACAGGCGGTGTCACAAACCCTGCCACCAGCATCGTGCATCCGAAGATGCACAATGCAGTAGCGAGAACAAGCTGAAGGCGCTTCATAATTCAAAATTCTTAATTCAAAATTCCGAATTACTTCCCTTCAAGCTCCGCACGCATCAAGTTCCAAACATACTGATAGAATGTCTTGTACTTTGTTTGCTTAATAAAGCCTACTTGATCCGATGGTAAATGGTTTGGATCCATCATGCGGTCGCGAGTAGCAGCACAGATCTGTGCAAACATCTCTTGCCAAGCGAGTTCACTTGCTCCGTATGGAGTCGTTCGCTCACCTATCACTGCGCATCCGCGTTGTCGTTTACCGCGCTTACGGCGCACTGCCACAAACTTTTGTTTCTTTCCGAAAATCTTGCCCGATGCATTATCCACAGGCGCTAAATAAAATACACTTCCTGCCATAGTTTTGTTTAGTTTTAATAGGTTTTTAATTCATATTTCTCTCAGCCGTAGGCGGTCTAACAGTGCGCAGCACGGTCTAACCTCCAACAGCTACACTGTAGCGGTCTGCAAATCGGCTTAATCGCCGATTTGCTTGAACACTTGCGCCACCACATACCCACGCAGTGTCACATACTTCTTTTGTGCTTTGAATTTTGCTTCGTAAGTAGCTCGTTGCTCTGGATCCGCAAGGATAGTTGTCGCTTGCGTTTGTGCTGCTTTGAAAGCATTGCGCACTGCCTGCTGCGCTTCACTGTTGCCACCGTCATAAGGGTTCTTCACACGCACACCAATGGTGGCATTGTCTTTCTTGCGGTTGCGGAAATGAATCTCATCCGAACCCGCGAACTTCTTTTGAATCGAATCAAAAGGAGTGGAATTTTTGATAATAGCCATAGTTAAAATTTAGGTTTAATGGTTAATAACTGGGATTAATATCGTTGCGCGCATTTTATTGGAGCTCCCACGAGCTTCGTGAGCGAGTGGGAAGAGCGGAGGTAGCAGTCGCCCACCGGTGCAAGCATCGGTCATTGCGATCTGCTTACCGAACGCGAGTGCAAAGATACAACAAACCCACACAGCGTTGTGGGCTTGTGTGGGTTTGAGCAGGAATAAAGTAGAATAAAGTAGTTTCGGAGGGGATTAGATTTTATAAACTAAACTCTCGGGAAAGAGCAACGGCATCGCTTTTGATTTCAATTTAAAACTATATGTATCTCCGCCTGTTCTACCCGATTTTTGGAATGATGGGCGACATATCAACAAATCTACAGTTATCATACCTTGACCCAGAAGTACATCAAACTGACCTATATTGGGATTTTTTGTATGAATAATATTGTCATATCGGAAGTACTCCTTATTATTCTCTATACGGTTCTCAACATTTATCCAAAATGTTTCATGGTGTTTAGTAAGTAGTCGCTCATGTAATTTAAGTAATTGCCATACTGCCACATCATCATGCCCTGTTTCGCGTATATGTTGCAATTCCAATAAGCCATCCAGGTCATTGACCATCAATTGCAAATCTCGTGTTGGATGAGTTGCCGATACCGTTGTTTGAATTGTCTTAAATCCTTCTTCAGTGAAATAGCCATATTTACTAACTATCTCTTGTCCCGATTTGCAACGACTAAGTTCCCAGTTTGGTGTTTGAGTGAACAAATTCTTTCGTGCTCCAGGGTTATTTCCTCTTGCAGATTTTAATTCAATGCCTTTATAATCTGCTGTCTTATCAGAGTTCATAGGAATGCCTAGAAGTGTTTCTATCGTTCTTCCTATTCCAGTATCTGCCAATATTTCAGATTCAAACCACTGCCCAGAAGCTTTACGAAAATGCTGGAGTAGTTCGCGAGATACTGCTTGTGCTTGGTCAGAGATAGAAAGTAAATGTTCCTTTATCGGATTAAGCAATACCGACTCTACCGCCTGTTTGATATCCTCTCTAGTAGAGTTAATAACTAATAAATCGCCATCATGTGCAATCAAAATATGAATATCATTTGGTTGGGTATATGCTTGCAATTTGTATATCCACAAGCGAGGATCACCTTTTTTAGTTACAGGGCGATAGAGTGAGGTTTGTGTGATAAAGTCAGATTGAAAAGTAAGGATATGTGTTGATACAAGATACTTGTAATCTGGACCTTGTAATTGTAATTCGTAATCATGAATATTGTTCTCTTTGAAATAAGCACGCATAGGTGCAGTAGCATCCAATATGCCTTTCTTGAGTCCAGTTTCCGTGATTTGTACTTGTGTGAATGAGATACCAAGATTAACGAGGTACTGCTGATTTCTCAACTCCTGCGGAGTGAATGGACGCATGTGAATCATAGTCTTGGATTATTGAATTTGCGCTAATATAACATTGGCAATGGCACGTGCCATCAATGGTGGTACAGCATTTCCAACGAGCGTGTATTGTGGAATTTCTTTTTGACGATTATTGCCACCCGTTTGTCGCTTTCCTTGGAATACAAACGAATCATCAAAGCTTTGTAGACGAGCCATTTCGCGTACCGTCATTGGTCGGTATGCCGAATAGTGAATATAGTCATCTGGCATGGTGCAGATAGTAGGACTTTGACCAAGTGGCTCAAGCACATTGTAATTTCGTTTTTGCGATTCCAAACCACAAGCCTTTAATTGCTCTTTTGCAGCATCGTAGTTACCACACTCAGCAATTATTCGTAAACGCTCACGAACAGATTCATTTTGTGAACTTGTTTGGTGATTGAATAATTCCATATGCTTATGCTTGCGATGTTGCTTGTAATCATCCATGTTGGCAACATAGAATGGTTCTACATCAAATGTAAATCGATGTCCTAATCGTCCCATTCTTGACCAATCCGAAAATAGCATACCGCGTTTATCAATCTGGCCTTGAATTTCACGCGTTTGCTTACATGATTCGTATTGTGCAATAGGTTTAGGCTTTTTGTAGTGGGTTACAGTTTCTCCATTGCCTATCATATTCAAATCCCAAAGTGCTTCATATATAGTCACTTTATCATCACCTTGTACTGTAGCAGGAATTGCGGTAATAGCCTTTTGGTCTTTGCGACAACCAATAAACACTACTCGTTCACGGTTTTGAGGTACACCATAATCAGATGCAAGCAACACAAATGGCTCATCGATATGGTACAAGCGAACTTCTTGCAATACTTTTGCTAAACGACTTTCTAAATTTGTATTGCCTTTGATATATCCATGCAACAAGTCAATACATTCATCAAAAGTCATAGTTAGTATTTCAATACATTGCTTAAATGTCACTACACTCTCTTTCACATCCACCATGGTTGCTACAATATCTACAGCTGCAAAAATTTGATCCAAAATCTGCTCATCGGATATAGTTTCAATGAGCGAATTATAACTATCTACAAACGAGTCATTATCAATATGCGAGATAGTCTTTAAGTGAATTATTTGCTTGCGAATTTCATCGCGCTGTTGTTTTTGTTGTAGGAGTATCAATCCATGACGGATGGTATTGACAGCCTCGTTGCTCTTGCTTACATTATATGCCAGATTTTTTGTTATATCACGGAATTGCACATCCAAACTATTGTGCAACTGGTCGCTTATCTTAGCACAATCTGCATTATCAATTTCAAGACAAATTTTAGCACATAAAGCAGTATAGATAAAGGCTGGAATAATATCTTTTACCTCTTTCAAATAGTCAAATAAGAAGTGTATGGATTGCTCATCTACGATAGAACGAATAGCGCGCATGATTTGCTCCTTTACTCGTCCTTCGTCTTTCGTCAAAATACCTTTCACATTCTCCATCACAAAGTATTTAGGACGAAGTGCCTTAATTACTTTTAGATAATGATGGAACAGATCATCGCGCTTGTCAAGTTTCTTTCTTCGTCCTGCAAGACTAAATGATTGGCAACTTGGTCCACCTGTTACTACATCTATTGGCTGTCCTTTGAGTTTTTTAAGCAAGTTAGGGAGAAAACTATCTTCCATTATATCTTGGCACAAAAACTCTGTATCCAAACCAAGCACATCGTTATATCGTACTCTATGGGTGAGTTCGCAGTTCTCGTTGATGTCGCTTGCCAAACGAAAATCGTAGTACTTATCATCCGTATATGCTTGCATAAATCCCTCACTGAAGCCACCAGCCCCTGCAAACAAATCCAAATAAGTAACCTTATTTCGTGATGATATAAATTCTTTCTTTTCTGCCATGCGACATCCTAGATTATTTCCTAAAGTTTCAGCCGACAAAGGTACTGCTTTTTTTTGAGATATACAAATGTTCGGTAATTTTTGCTCAAGAGAAAGCAAGTTTTGAGCAGATTTAGGCTTCAATTGCTCAAAAGAAGTTAATTCTTCAAAAGGGATTAGAAATGATTGTCCAGTACGCATAAATATAATTCTTAGCAGTTAAACATCTATTTTTTCGATTTCGGCTGCAAAGGTACTATGACAAACTGCTAAAACTTGTCAGTATGTAAAGAAAAGTGCATTTGTTTTGCGGAAAAGGGCATTTTTATGTTGAGTGGACGCGGCAAAGCCGCTACTGTTTAGAGTTTAGTGATGAGTGTTTAGAGGTCGATGGCGTATTTGTCACACAAGTATTTAACCACTTTAGGTGGAAAGAGTTTAGTGGTAGGGCGGATGCCGTTCGCCTCCAAAAAAGCACGGTCGGTCTTCAGCCAACGGCGAAAGGTCTCGGGACTGACACCCGCGGCGCGGGAGAGTTCAATTTTTGTTCGGGACTTCATAAGAATTATGAATTTTGAATTATGAATTATGAGGTTTGGTCTTTCTATACTGCTGAATAAATCGCTGTTGGTTGGCTTTCTCGTGGGGTGTGGGAATGTGGTTTTGGCGATTAGGACAACGCTGCAAGATGTATTTACCATGAATCTTGCGGATGTAAAACTTGCCATTGTACTCTAATTTGCCAATGAGACCCGCTACTGGGAATTGAAAGGATACTAGCATATTAGTTTAGTGTTTAGAGTTTAGTGTTTAGAGATGTGGTACATCTCAGCTACCGATGTGCTACAGTGGTCGCGAAGTGGTCGCGAAAGAGACAAGAGACATCTATACCGCCTTATACATTACAGTAAACACATACCCATACAGCGACAGTTCTTCGCCCTCCACGGACAATGGCCGTGGGTACATACGCTCCCATTGCTCCATGTACACGCGTGTTAATACAGGGTTTTTCATTACAATCCATGCAGCGTGTGCTGCCATCGCAAATCGAATTTGACTCTTGTTCATAGTTTTGA
>JAZLEE010000160.1:0-2168 GCA_045615085.1 Candidatus Aphodosoma sp.
AGGGTCGAAGTTAGCAGGATAGATAACCCACACGAGCATCTCTTTGTCGTCGGTAGTTTTCACCCAACGTGGCTCAACTTTGCCCATATTCACTTGGTCGAGAAGGTGTTTGTTTTCGAAAGTGATTTGTGTTTGTTCGCCATTTTCTGGGTTGATGCTATACACCTCGTTTGGCATAGACATTGAGTGGCGTACACCGATGATTTTGTTGCCACAAAGAGCAATTTGTTCGTAATCGTGTTGACCTTCAGTGAGTTGTTTGATTTCGCGAGTTTCGATATTTGCTTTGTATGCTTGAGTGCAACCATGCCAGCAACTGATGAAATAGATGTGTTTGCCTTCGCTGTCCCATTGCAATGAGTTTGCATTTTGGTCGAAATTTTCTGTAATATATGTGCGAGTGCGAGTTGCGAGGTCCATCACAAAGAGGCGGTTTTTGTCGCTTTCGTAGCCATCGTGTTCCATGCTTTCCCATGCGAGTTTAGTGCCATCAGGCGAGAATGTAGGGTTGATGTCGTAGCCCATCATATCTTTTGAGAGATTGGCAACTGTCTTACCTTCAGCTACATCGTAGAGATAAATGTCAGTATTGGTAGAGAGTGCATAGGCTTGACCAGAGAGTTTTTTGCATGTGTAGGCAATGAGTTTGCCATCAGGTGAGAATGCCAATTGCTCGGTGCCACCAAAAGGTTTGGTAGGACATTCAAATGGTTCGCCTTCGATGATATCGCGCTCGTTGCTAAGAGTTTTGCCATCGTAGTCGTAGAGGAAAGGGTGAGGAACTGTAGTTACCCACTCGTCCCAATGTTTGTACATAAGGTCTTCGACGATGATACCCGAAGTTTTGTCGAGGTCAGGGTAGCGATCGATAGTGCGTTCGCCCCATTTAACATTAGCAATGAGGATAACTTGTTTGTTGTCAGGCGAGTAGAGATAGTCGTTGATGCCACCTTCGCGGTTAGAAATTTGAGTGCGACCAGTGCCATCAGGATTCATTTCCCACAACTGCATAGAACCTGATTGAGCAGAGAGGAATGCGATTTTTTTGCCACCTTTGACCCAACGCGCGTTGAATTCGCCTTTGAGGGTAGATGTTATTTGTTGATTGTCAGAACCATCGGCATTCATCACAAAGAGTTCGCGGTTGCTTTTGTTTTGTTCAACGCTATAGTAACCAACGCCATAGAGTATTTTCTTTTGGTCGGGAGAAACTTGTACATCGCCAAGGCGACCAAATGCCATAAGTACCTCAGGCGACACGCGACCATCGTTGATAGTCATCTGATGACGACCAATGTAGTTTGGGTCGTTAGATTCGTCGATGCGAGCATTGTTCGAGCATCCAACGAGTGCAGCAGCAAGTGCCATAATAGATAAGAATTTGATTTTCATAGTATAATGTTTTTTTTTATCAAGATTTTATGTTGTTTAAAAAGAGTGATAAATCTTCGGGATGGGATTCGAGGTGATTGCCTACCACCACTAAATCTGCGCCAGCATCGTATGCCGCTTGCATTTGTTCGGGTGATTTGATGCCACCGCCTACAATTAGTGGAATATCAATAGTTTGACGCACATGTTTGATAATATCCGTAGGTACGGCTCTATTTGCTCCACTGCCTGCCTCGAGATAAATCATCTTATGTCCAATCAATTGACATGCTAATGCCGTATTAGTTATAAGTTCCACATTTTCAACAGAGTAAGGCGTAGTATTGCTCACTCGAGCTACTGCTGTATCTTTTTTGCCATCTACGAGAATATAGCCCGTAGAAATACACTCAACTTTGGCATCGCGCACAAGCGGTGCGGCCTTTATGTGTTGCTCTATTAAGTATTTAGCATTGCGACCAGAGGCTAATGAGAGAAACAACAAAGCATCCACATTCTCGGCAAATTGCGATGCATCGCCAGGGAACATCACCACTGGCATCGAAGACAATGACTTAATCTTTGCCACCACATCGAATGCCGATTTTCTCAATTGACTGCCACCCACGAAAATTAATAGTTGAGTGTTGTCTGTTGACTGTTTTTCGCTTCGCTCAAGATTTTTGCTTTGCTCGGCATAACTCAAACAAGTTTGGTTTTGCCCTCGCTTATCGCAAAAATTGACTATTGATATTATTTGATACAACCACTCATCCGAAGCCTTCTCCGGATCAATT
>JAZLEE010000161.1:0-2844 GCA_045615085.1 Candidatus Aphodosoma sp.
AATATCGAGTCGCAACCAAACACCGACATAAGAGTGTCGGTATAAGTACCTGGCTCGGTATATATCTTACCATTAAATTCTACTTCTACACCCTCACAAATATACATATCTGTTTCGGCAAACGATGCGCTTGTAGCAGGAGCTTCTATCGTGAACTCCTTCACATCCTCACACGTATTGTACATACCGCGCAACACAACTTTGAATGTATCACCTTCGTTCGGTACAATCACACGTGGATTTACGTCTGACGATATTGTTTGTCCATTTTCAAATAGCGAACCTTTGCTACTTTGGATTTCCCAATAATACTCTTTCACCTTCACATCGGCATTGTTCACATCAACTGTGTCAATCACATTGCCCTTCTCGTCCATCTCCAAATCGACCATTTTACTCAAGTTGGTCAACTGCACATAATTGATACAATTGCGAGGTTTGCTTTCGTACAACATATCTACTTTTGGCACACGTGGCCATACGTTTGCTTCTAATTCAAACGAACAACCATTATCCTCAGGGTATATCAACTCTACAACATACGAGTTTACATCATTCTCTGCAGGCACAAAGAAACGTTCTGTGCTCACTGGCGTTTTAGTTTTATCGCCTTTCACATACCACAAATAGTTGAAACCATCTGGCACAAACAAAGTATCTGCCTTTTCGGTACAACTCATACCGCCCACCTCACCTTCGGTGCAGTCGAGAGCAAAATATCCATAAGCGAAGTGATAATCTGCCTCACAAGCATTAAGTGTCAATACGATTCGAACAGTCTGGCCAGCATATTGTTTCAAGTTCATACCCAACACGCTCCAATCCAACCACTTGATTGGACAAGCCTTGTCCAAAGTTTCGCCTTCGGCAGGCTGATAAGTCTTCCAACCACGAGTATTACCCTCTGCCACGTCTCGAGCGTTGAAGTCGGCCGATGCACATTGCAAAGTCATTCCTCGCATATCTTTGATTTGCACTTGAATACGAGTTTGCATATTGGCTGGGTGATGCGCAGCATATTGAAGCACAGCTGCATAGTGCAACAACAGCACCGATTTGTCTTGTGGGATTGTATAAGTATATGTAATTTGGCCCGACACCGAACCCCCAATAGGCGAATCGCCATGTTCGCCTTCGGTCCAGTTACCAAGACGCACAGATGCAATTTGACCTTCTGGAACAGTTTTCAACTTATAACCTGTCAATCTATCATACTCATCGTTCATATAATGAATAGTATGAATACTATGACGACTCTCATAGCCATAATCTATCACACGAGCATTTGCTGTAGGGTCAACAAAATTACCGTAAGTACATGTAGTTCCTGCAGCATTAAAATCCATATAGTTCAAGCAGTGGTTGCTTTCATTATATACAATGTAATTCGATTTCTCTACCCAGAAACTTGTATCATTAGCACACAACGAACGAATTCTGAAATTATAAACGCCCTCAGGTATTATAGCATATGGGATATAGTACTCTTTCGCTTGAATACCACTCACCAGTGTATGAGTAGTATCGGTCGTCGACGACATTCTATAATAGATTATCTCATACGAATCGGCTTTACCATCCCACGACAATTTTATGCCCGAAGGTTCTTCATCTATTACGATATTAGTTGGTTTAACCGCACATGCAGTTGGCGATTTTGCGCGGTCCAACTGAATGTTGTCGATACATGCACCAGGAGCATAAATATTCTTATCACCATCTTCTTTGAACAAGAATACCAAATAGTAGTTACCATCTGCAGGAGCCACCAACTGACCCTCAACTTGTTTCCACAACGAAGTTTTGAACACTTCTGTACCATCGTTGCTTTTGAATGCATTATCCAACGCATATTGAGGGAAACCATTCATAGCCACAGCCGTAGGTTTTGAACCAGAATAGAAAGCCACACGCATAACGTCAGAATCCTCATGGTCCTCACCTTGCAAACGATAATCAAACACTAGGTCGTATGTACCTTTTGCCAAATAGAATGATTTATATGCTATGACCGTACTACCCGAAGTTGTGTGCGAATAGCCTGGAGTTGCGCCACCATCTGCCGACACGTACATAGCATTGGCACCCATTCTATGCACCGCTTTGCCCACAGTAAATGTATGATTTATTTTTGCACGTTTCTCAAACTTCCAACCATACGTACCCGAGGTATCTGTAGGGGTCTCAAAACCACAAAAATAAGGTAGCGGATGATAACCATCTTGCCCATAGAGCAAAGCAGCCACCGACAAAAACATTAAGAATAATAAATTACGGATGATTTTCATAGAATAGATTTATATAGATTTTTTGTTTGTTTACTTAATTACGATTTTTTGCAACACACGATTGCCAGCTTGTTCAAAGTCTAGCACATAGACACCTTGTTGTTGTGGGGTGATGCTCAACTCGCCACCTTCGTTCAAAGTCTCTGTACCCAACAAAATACCAGTAGAAGTCCAGCAACGCACCACACACTCAGCTCCACTTTCAAACGCCACTACAACTCTTTCGCCCACAGCTACCACATTCGATGCCAAGCCAATAGTTTCGCTTGTCACATCGTCAACCGATGTACCTGTGTGCATTTTAAACCAACATGTCATTATCATCTCTGTTTCGCCCTCTCTAACCAAGCCTACCGCATATTCTACACCTGGTTGCAATCCATTCTCATCCAAATATAGATATGTAGTTATTTCACCTTCTATTGGTTGTCCGTTTTCGTACCATTGATAGTTGCTAAACGAATAACCACCATTATTATCGGCATCCAACAACACAAGCAAGTTGTCGAATTTTTGTGCTATTGTCGCAGCAGCATACATCACATTCAATTCCACT
>JAZLEE010000162.1:0-6256 GCA_045615085.1 Candidatus Aphodosoma sp.
TTCACCAAAGGATAAGTTACCCCATCGATGTCGATAGTTTCTTTCGTAGCGACAGTTGAACGTGAGATGAAAACTTCTTCGTTTGACATGTCTTTGAATGCTACGGGACGATAGCTTTCTGGATGAATTCCTTTTTTCATTTTAATAAAGTTTTATAAAGTGCACTAATAAAAAAATAATCAAGGTTTAATCCTTGATTTATTTTTCCTTGCGGAGAGAGAGGGATTCGAACCCCCGGTACCTCTCAGTACGGCGGTTTTCAAGACCGCTGCAATCGACCACTCTGCCATCTCTCCTGGAAAAGCGATGCAAAGATACGACCTTTTTTTGATTTCACCAAATGTTTTTGCAATTATTTTTTAATAAAAATGAAAATATTTTTTAAGTTGTTGATTATTAGAATTGAAAAATATGATATTTATCTATTTTTTTGAAGTGATTTGGTGATGGAATATTATTTTTTAAGGTGTTTTTAGATGTATTTTTGTTCCTATAACAAGTGTTTTTAGACAAAAAAAGATGGAAATGACAAAATTTCTTGTCATTTCCATCTTTTTTTAAGTGTAAAAAACCGAAGTATTATTCGAGGATTTTGATTTTTTGTGGAGCGATAGATTGGATAGTTTCAACATCAATAGCACCATTGAAGATGAATTCTTTTTCTACGATATCTTCAGTAACGAGGCTTTGGAAGTCCAATTTAGCAATCATTGTGCCGTTAGCTGAATTACCTTTGAATTCAACTGTACCACCGATGCAGAACCAGATGTCTGTGTTTTTGCCATTTTCGATAGTAGCAACGAATGTACCCATTGGGTAATTTTCATATACAAAACCGCCCATTACGAATTCTTCTTCAGCAAAATCATCACCCATTTCTTCGACAGCATAAGCTTGGTAAGTGTTTGCTGCAGGGAACAAGTCTTCTTGTGGGTTTGCATACATTTGCATGTAGAAATAGTCGCCTGTACCGCTGAATCCGCTGGCAGTGAGAGCAACGTCGTTAGTTGTAGCTTCAATGATATAAACTTGACCATATTCAGTTGCTGATGTTTGAATTGCTGTAACTGTACAGTTAGATTCAACTTCTGGAGTTTTTGGTTCGCAAGCAACGAATGTCAAGCTCATGGCAACAAGAGCAACGAGAGAAAATAATAATTTTTTCATGATTTTAGGTGACTGTTATATACCATTGTCCCATCGGTTTTTGATTAATTATTTAAAGTTTTATGGATAATTATTTTATATTTACACTCGGATAGAAAGCATCTTTTATGTGATTGAGACAGTATTCGCCATTGTCGTCTAACACAAGTGTAATAATATCAAATCTTGTGTCGCAATCTACCCCCTTCATTAATATATAATTATGTGCAGCACGCACAAGATTGCGTATCTTTTGTTCATTCACAGCATCTTCGGCATTTGCCAAATCTTCGTTTTTGCGGGCTTTCACTTCGACAATTACTAACATTTCGCCCTCTTTTGCAATTATATCAATCTCTTTATGTCCGCTACGCCAATTAGTTTCTAATATGGAGTAACCCTCTTGTTCGAGATAATTGCATGCCATCACCTCGCAGTGACGACCAAAATCATGGCGTTTATCAGTCTTCTTTTCAGTCATTTACATTGTCAATTGAATTCTACAACAAGCTACACCCTCTTCGTTGCGAAGTTCAAATTTGCGAATATTCTCGGTGTTTTCGTTGTGAATTTGAATGTTTTGGCCGTACAATGCTTCGCGTAAATAGTTGATATCAATGCGCTTAATAGTGCCATTTATCACTTCTTCAAGCGACAATGTATCAATAGCCCATTGCACATATTTCATCGAATTCACATGTTGGTTCATGTCAATGTCGCTCACAACAACTTTATGACAATGAGAAGGTTCGCCCGTTGGTTTATAGTCTACTTTTTTAGGCTTAGCTATCGTAAATAATGGATTTTGAGTTGTAATAACATGATTGCCCAAATCAGTAGACTTCTGCAAGTCCACCATTTTGCGGGTGTTGAAATCAATCATCGACCATAGAGTAGAAGCCTGACCAATCACCTCTTTTTGTGCATTATATATTAAAAAATTACGGGTAGTGAACAATGAACCACAATCTTCTACCCATGTTTCGATACTAATAGTTTCATATTCACGAGGATATTCCTTCATTTCAATTGCGATGCGACTTGTAACCCAAGCCAATCCACGTTCGTGCATATCATTCATACCAAAACCGCGCAACTTAGCAGCCATACCAGCCGCATCAAGAATATATGCACCAATATTTTGTATCGAAATGCGTTTTGAAGCATCAGCCTCGCGCGGATAAATATAAAAGTCGAAAGTATTAGTCATAATTATTTCAAAGTAAGGTAATAGATGTTTGATTTAATATCAGTGGTTATATTTTGTTCAATTTCTTTATCGAAAATTCCATATATTGTCGATCCTGAGCCTGACATAGCTGCATATATAGCCCCTTTCGCATACAACATCTCTTTTATTTCAGCCAATTCAGGATGAGCAACAAATACGGTTTTTTCAAAATCATTATATATATGGTGTTTCCATTCTGTAATTGGCAATTTTATTACCTCTTCAAGAGGAGTAGTCCAGCGTTGAGGTTTACATCCGCCATAAGCCTCGGCAGTAGATACATGCACCTCTGGTTTTATCAATACAATGTGATATCCACTTAAATTTACGCACGTAGGCTCAAATATATTACCAATACCTTTTGCCAAAGTGGGTTTATTTTCTATAAAGAAAGCACAATCGGCCCCTAATTTAGCAGCACGCACTTGCAGATCTTCCGATGTAAGGCCTAATGCAAATTCATCATTAAGCATCTTCAGCATAAAAGCCGCATCGGCCGAACCACCGCCCAAACCAGCACCCATAGGTATAGTTTTGAGGAGATGAATATTAAGGCAAGGAAGATTAAACTCTTCTTTCAAAAGATTATATGCTTTAATAATCAGATTATTATCTGGGTTACCCTCTATTTCCAAACCAGAGCAAGTAAACTGGGTCGTATCATCAACCACAAATTCCAAAGCATCACACAAATCTATAGGATAGAATATCGTTTCCAAGTTGTGATATCCATCAGTGCGTTTCTCGGTGATGTTTAGTCCAATATTAATTTTGGCGTTTGGGAATGTAATCATACGTTTATAATTAGAAAGCAAAGATACAAAAATATTCTGATAGTACAACTATATCTTATAAAAAAAAAGTTCCACGACATCCATCGTAGAACTTTTTCATTATTACCTAAAACCTAAATTGTTGTTTTTTTATGCATTGCTTCACAGCAGGGCTTTATTTTATGCTACAAAGGTACGACTTTTTTATATATTGTAAAAGCAAAAAATCGTGAGTGGTAGTTTTTTTCTACTGAATGGTAGAAGTATCCCCGTCAAGCCATGCTAAGAACGCCTGAACCCTATTGCGAGATACGTAAATATCATCCGCAAATGTAGGGTTGGTAATTATTTTTAGTCGTCCATTCAAGTGTTTTGATACCGAATTGATCGAATTTATGTTGAGAATAAATTGTCGTGAGATGCGGAAGAATTGCTGAGGATTGAGTTGTTCTACCAATGTATCAAGCGTATAACTAATGATATATCTCTGATTGTCTTTTGTGGTAACAAATGTATAATGGTCCTCGCTATAAAAATAAGCAATATCATCCATCTTAAGGTGTTGGTAATTATCTCCAATCTTAGCCAACAAACGCTCTTTATACCCAATTTGACTCGCACGCGGCGTATTTTGTGACGATAATTGCTGTATTTGTGTGTGAATAGTTGATAACTCCACATTCACATTAGTCAGAGTTCTATATTTTTTCAAAGCAGCGATAAGTTCATCTTCCTCAATAGGTTTTAATAAATAAGCAATACCGTTTGTTCTAAATGCCTCAATTGCATATTGGTCGTATGCCGTTGTAAAAATCACAGGAGCTGTAACTTTCACCTTATCAAATATATCAAAACAAATATTATCCGACAAATGAATGTCCATGAAAATAATATCAGGTTGCGCATTATTCTTCAACCAGCTAATAGATTCATTAACAGAACATAGCGATGCCAAAAGTTCAAAATTAGGGTCCAAACTTTTCAGCATACGCACCAATTCTTCTTGTGCAAGAGGTTCGTCTTCAATAATTAAATATTTCATAATTAATATATTAAGCTATTTCATGTCGTGAGATAAGAGGGATAGAAACGCAGAATACACCATCATTCCCACTAATCTTAATCTCTCGATTTACAATTATTTTATATTTCTCTTTTAGTCCTTTCAAACCTAGTCCCGTAGAATCAGCCGGAATAGGACGAGGAGCCAAATTATTCGATACAACAACACAATTATCATCAATCATCACATTGATAATCAGAGGCGACGAAACCGAAATAATATTATGCTTTACAGCATTTTCAATCAAAATTTGCACAGCTGTAGGCACTATTCTCATCCCTAAAACAGCCGGATCTGTTATCTCCGGAATATTGATTTTTATACCATCTCCATATCTGATATTAAGAATTTTAGCATATTGGCGCACAAATTTCAATTCATCTGAGAATGATACAACGTCTTGTTTATCATTCGACAACAAATATCTATAAATCGAAGCCAATTGTTTTGTAAATTCAGTAGCCTTATGAGGGTTAGAATTTATCAAAGATATCAATATATTGAGCGAGTTGAACAAGAAATGGGGATTTACCTGAGCCCTTAGTTGTTGATATTTTACGCGCAATATTTCCGACTCTATCTCCTTGATATGTTGCTCTTGACGTTGAACAACCTCGTCTTGATCAATATATTTTGCCAACATCAATATAAAGCAGTTCACCATCGTGTCAGCAACAATCGATATCAAAAAATAAGTCTCCTTAAACGTATCGCTAAATTTTTCATGCGGAGTTGGGTCGAACATAAAGAAAGCAAATATAGTAAAAAACACCGCAATGAATATAGCAAAACACAGTTGGAATACAGTAGTCAAATGTCTGTGCCTCAACAATAGAGGTTGCTTGTTGCTCCAACGCACCAAATATTGATTGAACATACCCGCCATAATGACAAACGGAGCACCATATCCCGAGCAATAGAGCATAAACTTCCAAGATAATCTATCTTCGTATATAATATTATTGATTGCAATCACCAAAATATAGGCAATTGCCAATCCAAAAATAGATACAATCGTAATAGCATCTCTATGTTTTATCAACTTCATAATATTCCTAAAAACTCTAGTCTCAAATACACACTCTCAGTGTGTATTCGTCTTTAATTTTTCCAAATTTTAAATATACTATACAGCTACCTGCAAGCTACCCTCAAGCAACTCAAAAAATACACACTCACAGTGTGTGTTCCCTTCTCAAAAAAAGAACTATCTTCCCCACAACTTTTTCATCAACTCATCCATTTTCGCTTCGGCCGCGTTAGGCTGAGCCTCCCAAATCTTCTCACCCACTAGCGCATCGGGCATATATTGTTGCGCCACAAAATGGTTCGGAAAATCATGCGCATATTGATACTCTTTGCCGTAATTCAAATCTTTCAACAACTTCGTAGGCGCATTTCTCAAATGCAACGGCACTGGTTGGTTGCCTGTTCTTTCCACCAAAGCCAAAGCATCGTTTATTGCATTGTATGCCGAATTACTCTTAGGTGAAGTGGCTAAATATATCGTTGCCTCGGCAAGAGGAATTCTGCCTTCGGGCCAACCAATCTTGTGAATCGTATCAAAGCAAGCATTGGCAAGCAGTAGGGCATTAGGATTGGCAAGCCCGATATCTTCGGCTGCCGAAATCACCAATCGGCGTGCAATAAACTTAGGGTCCTCGCCCGCAGCAATCATCCGTGCCAACCAATATATTGCCGCATCAGGGTCCGAACCGCGGATACTCTTTATGAAAGCCGAAATAATGTCGTAATGCACCTCGCCATTTTTGTCGTATGCCAACGGGTTTTGTTGCAAGCGAGCCGTTACGATTTCGTTATTTATCATAAGTTTGCCTTCGGGCTGAGCATTGTGCAATATCTCAATAATGTTGAGCAACTTACGTGCATCGCCACCCGAAAAACGGAACAAAGCCTCCATCTCTTGCATCTCCACCTCGCGTTTGCTCAATTCCACATCAGTCTTAAATGCTCTATCCACCAATTTCTGCAAATCTTCTACCTCAAGCGATTTCAACACATACACCTGGCAGCGCGAGAGTA
>JAZLEE010000163.1:0-2651 GCA_045615085.1 Candidatus Aphodosoma sp.
TTCGTAAATATCTTTGACTGTAATAAGGATACCTGTTTCTTCAACATCACCAAATTCATCATTAATAGCTGTACCAAATACTTTCATCGTGGCTGAAAGATTCATATATGCATTAACTAGTGGTGGTATATTTTCACCAAGAGCACGCACCTCGCGATTAAGAATTTTGTAGTTCTCCTTAACCGCCTTGAGAGGGAACAAGCGTTGAAGAAGTGTAAGTTTACTAGCAAATCGAAGTGGTTGATGTGGCGTTACAAGACGTTGACGGTCTCCAAAATGACGTTTAAGGTAAAAAAGTATCATATCGCGACCTGTCGTATTAAACGACGGATACATAGTGAATTTACCAAAGAAATATCTAATCTGTGGATATTTAACTGTCAATGCTCCAAGCCCATCCCAAAGGTTGTCAAGAGCATAAAGACTTTTGGCCCCTGCTTGCGACGATTGATATTCTACTGTAACAAACGAACGCCCAAGTTCAATGGTATAAGGCATATACTTTTCAAGAAACTTCTCTGAAAAGTGGAATAGATGCGATGTAGCAATCAGAGGCTGTCCATTAGCATCATATTTAATATTCTCCCCGAGTATAAAACGATAACCACCAATGATTTGACGCGCATCAGGATTCCACACGATGAGTTGTTCGCATGGGTTTTCCATAGTGTCAAATTGGTCAATGTCAACCTCTTCTCCAGTGCCACCGCCAGCCGTACGAAAGGCTATCTCGCGCAAACGCCCTATCTCGCGCATTGTGTTAGGCGAGTTATGGGCATTGACGATATATATTTCATTACCAGCCTTATTTGTAGTACGAAGGAAACGCTCTTCTGTAAGTTCTGCTTCGATTAACTCAGGCGCAATAGGACTTATTATTGGTTTTTCTTGCATTTACTTGTTATGTTAAAAACAAAAAAGTTTATTTTTGGTCGAAATACGATTCGATGTAACGTTTGCGTTTTGGTTCATAGATGTCTGCGATAGTGATAATCATAGCAGTATCGTAGCAGTCGCCAAAGTCAGGGTCAAACGTAGTACCGAAAGTTTTCATCGAGCTTGAGAGTTCGATATATGAGTGGATGAGTGGTGGAATGCTATCGTTCATAGATTTAACGAAGTTGTTAAGGATTTTGTAGTTGTCCTTAGCAGTTTCGCCACAGAACATTGCATCAAATTCAGCGCGTTCTTCGTCGGTGCAAGTTTCAGGATTTTTAGATACCAACATCTTTTCGCGGTCGCCGAAATATTTTTCAAGGTAGTAAATCATTGCTTTACGGCTCTTGTCAGGGCTTGTACTATAAATAGTTACTTTACCAGCAAGATATTTAATAGAAGGGTCAGTTGCAACGAGACCACCAATACCATCCCAAAGGTTGTCAAGGGCAAAAAGACTCTTACGACCCATTTCTGCACTTTGATATTTAGGCTGCACAAAAGCACGTGCCATCTCAAGGCAATAAGGGAAATATTCTTTGAGGAATTTTTCCGAAAAGTCGAAGAGGTGCTCAGTGTTAACGTATGGTTGACCATTATCGTGGAACGAAGCCTGTGCCCAACGAGTGAAACGATAACCACCGATGATTTCTTCCAATTCTGGGTTCCATACAATAAGTTGATAACATGCTTTATCCTCGAGGTCAAAGTGATCAAGGTCGCACTCTTTGCCCGAACCGCCACCTACAGCACGGAATGATACTTCGCGTAGACGACCGATTTCGCGCAATACGTTAGGCGAATTTTCGGCATTGACTACATATATTTCATTGTCAGCTTTGTTTGTCTTTCTGAGGAAAGTTTTTTCGTTGAGTTCTTGTTTGAGTAGCTCTTTTGAAATAGGATCAATAATAGGTACCATAGTAGTATTTTTTATTATGGTAATTGGTGTTATTTGACTAATTAGGCAAATTAGTTAATTATTACATATTTAATTCTTGTCCATTGCCTTCTTGTAGTTTTTCTACCTCTTGGCGCACGTCGTTGGCCCATTGTTGGTCGGTTTTCGACTTGTCGAATGTGCTATAAGGGATTGGTTTGCCGAAGGTGATGACAAAGGTTTTGTTGCTCTTTTTGAATAGTTCGTCGACGAGCATAAACATACCGATATTAAATTTCAAACCGAGGAATTTGCTCAACGATGTTAGTCGCATAAAGAGCTTAGAGTTGTAGCCCGACATGTGAACTGGCACTACATCGCGCTCGTATTTGCGTGATTGTGTGATGAACATCTTTTTCCAAGGTTGTTCGGTCACTTTGCCCTTTTCGGTGCGAGCACATTTGCCAGCAGGATAGACGAGCACTTGGTATGGACTCTCAAACATACGAGCAATGCCTTCGCTCACTTCGCGACTTTGGCGTCCGTTCATATTCACTGGCACAAAGAATTCCGATAGCGGATGGAAGTGAGCCAAAATACTATTGACAGGCACACGGAAACTCTCGCCATAGAATTGGCGCATCACCGAGCCCATAATCAATGCCTCAGGACCACCAATTGGGTGGTTGCTAGCAAAGATGCAACGGCGCGATGGGTCGAGGTTTTCTGCTCCGCGTATTTCGTATTTAATGTTGAGATAGTTGAGCGCCTCGTCGAAGAATCCTACTCCTTGTGGATGCTCGGCCTTTTCGATGCAGTCGTTGATTTCTTCTTG
>JAZLEE010000164.1:0-2394 GCA_045615085.1 Candidatus Aphodosoma sp.
AATGAGGAATGAGGAATGAGGAATTGGTGTATGCGAAAAGTAGTGTTATTAATACTGTGTATTGTGCATTGTGTGTTGTGCATTGATATAAATGCGCAGGATGATGCAGAGTCGGTTGTGTCGGGCGATATAGAGGTGGAAGGATTGGACAACTTTTGGGTGGAGAGTCGTCTAGTGACAAATATTGATGGTTTGGAATTGCAAAAAGTAGCGCGTCCGGCAGGTGGTAATGTAGCATTTTTGACGCATGTGCAGAAATACATGTCGAAGGTGTTCAATATTTTGTTTGATAAATATCCCGATGAGATGTTGGCGATGATGGGCACTCGTGCAGAGGTACATATCGAATTTGTAGTGACCGAAGATGGCGAGATTCGCCTAGATTCTATTACAAATGGAGCACTGTTTGGCATTGATGTGGTGGTGGCAGAAAGATTGTTCAAAACCTATAAAAAATGGACTCCGGCAAGGATGAAAGGTGAAGTTGTGGAGTCGCGTTTGGAGTTGATAATTGATGTTTCGATATAAATATTGTGAAAAAAACTTGTTTATATTGAAATTTTCATGTATATTTGCACGTTGAAACGGAAAAATTAAGAAATAAAATAATAATTAACAATTAAATCCAACAATTACTATGGGAGCAATTAAATCATTCGAAGATTTGAAAAATTATTTGACTAGCGGTGAATTAGTTAGTCGTAAAAAAATGGCAGTAGCAAACGCAGTTGACATGCACTCTCTCGAAGCAGCAATGCAAGCTGTGAAAGAAGGCATCGTTGAAGTATTCCTCGTAGGTGACGGCAAAGTTATCAACGAACGTTTGGAATATTATTTCGCTTCTGCAGATAAAACATACGTTCACGTTGTTGACGTAGCAGACCCACAAGCAGCTTGTGAAGAGGCAGTTCGTTTGGTGAAAGAAGGCGAATGCGACATCTTGATGAAAGGTATGGTGAACACAGACGTGATTCTTCGCGTAGTGTTGAACAAAGAAAAAGGTATTTTGCCAAAAGGTCGCGTGTTGACTTATAACTCAATCCTTAATATTCCTGGTTATCACAAACTTGCGTTCTTTACTGACCCTGCAGTTATCCCTGCTCCAAACAAAGAACAACGTATTGAAATGATTAAATATGCGCTTGAAACAGCACGTAAATTTGGTGTAGAAAAACCAAAAGTAGCTCTTCTTCACGCAACAGAAAAACCAAACCCAAAAATTGCGTTCATGCAAGACTATGTTGATATCATCGAACTTTGGAAACAAGGCGAATTTGGTGATTGTATCATTGATGGTCCAATGGATGTATTCATTGCAATGGACAAAGAACGTGGTGGTTTGAAAAACGTGCCTTCTCCAATTCTTGGTGATGCTGACGTGCTTATCTTCCCTGACTTCCAATCGGCTAACTGCTTCTACAAAGGCTTAGTATCATTTGGTGGCGCAGGTATGGCTGGTCTCCTCCAAGGTACAGAAAAACCAGTAGTTCTCAACTCACGTTCGGATAGCGAAGAATGTAAATTCTACAGCATCTGTATGGCTGCTATCCTTGCATAATTGACACGAGATAATAGAAATTAATTTGTAAAAAATAGGCGAGCAAAGCGAGTGATAATTTATTACTCGCTACTCGCTACTAAAAAATCCAAAATATGAAAAAAATCTTAGTAATCAATCCAGGTTCAACCTCTACAAAATTCGCTGTATATCACGATGAAGAGGCAGTATTTACAAAAACATTGCGTCACCAAGGTGAGGAATTGGCTCCATATCCAAACGTGGCTTCACAATATGAGTTCCGTAAAGATACAATTCTCGGTGCTTTGAAAGAAGAAGGTATCGCTATCGATTTTGATATCATCGTAGGTCGTGGTGGTCTTTTGCGTCCAATCGCATCAGGTGTGTATGAAGTAAACGAAGAGATGCGTGAAACTCTTCTCGCTGCTAAATATGGCGAACATGCATGTAACCTTGGTGGTCTTATCGCTGCTGACATTGCTAAAACACTTGGTTGCAAAGCAGTTATTGCTGACCCAGTAGTAGTTGACGAATTGCAAGACGTGGCTCGTATCAGCGGTCGTCCTGAAATTCCAAACCTCTCTATCTTCCACGCATTGAACCAAAAAGCTATTGCTCGTCGTTATGCTAAAGAAGTTGGTACTCCATACGAAGAATTGAACGTAATCGTAGCTCATCTTGGTGGTGGTGTATCTGTAGGTGCTCACCAAAAAGGTAAAGTAATCGACGTAAACTGTGCATTGGGTGGTGATGGTCCTTTCTCTCCAGAACGCGTTGGTACTCTTTCGGCTTCAGGTTTGATGAACCTCTGCTTCTCAGGTAAATATACAAAAGAAGAAGTTAAGAAAATGTTGATCGGTAATGGTGGTTTGATG
>JAZLEE010000165.1:0-2383 GCA_045615085.1 Candidatus Aphodosoma sp.
AATCATAGCTACGACAAGACCGAGGAGGGTTGTCAACAACGCAACTTTGATACCACCAGCAACTACAGAAGCTGACATATCACCAACTTGTTGGATTTTATCGAACGCTTGAATCATACCAACGATAGTACCCAAGAAACCCAACATTGAAGAAAGACCAATGAAGAGAGAAATCCAAGAGAGGTTACGTTCGAGAAGACCAAGTTGAACTGAACCGTAAGAAGCAACTGATTTTTCTACTACTTCAACACCTTCGTCGTAACGAGAAAGACCTTGATAGAAGATAGATGCAACTGGACCACGAGTGTTGCGGCATACTTCGAGAGCAGCTTCAACGCCACCTTTAGCCCAAGCTTCGTCGATACGTTTGAGAAGTTTGTTAGTGTTTACGTTAGCAAGGTTCAAATAGATGATACGCTCGATAGAAAGAGCAAGACCAAAAATCAAACAGAAAACTACGAGAGACATGAAACCTGCACCACCCTCGATGAATTTGATTTTGAGAACTTGGTACATAGATTGTTCTTGAGCTACAGGAGCAGCTTCTTCTACTACAGCAGCTTCTTCAACTGCAGGAGCAGCTTCTTCTACTACAGCTTCAGTTGTTTCTTCAACTGCTACAGGAGCAGCTTCTTCTTGAGCCATAACGTTTGCAGCACCAAAACCAAGGAATGCTACAACAGTCATCATTGCGAAAAATTTTTTCATTGTTGTTTTTGTTTTAAGTTAATATTTAGTTAGTTATTTTTAAGTCGTTTTTTTAATATTTTTATACACCTTGACACCGCATAATGATGCTATATTATGCAATGCTCCAAAATCGGTTGCAAATTAGCAAAAAATAATGAATTACACACCAATTTTTATGTTTTTTTTTTATCCTTTTTTTATTATCATCAAAAACCTTGATATTCAACAAAAAAGAACGACCAAGACAAGTTTTTATCAAAGAAAAAAGTAAGTTTTAGCAATATTTTCCACTATATTTGAAACAATTCTTGCGCATTCTTTGTAGTAATTTCGTCAACTTTTTGTGAATTTATTTGAAAAATTGAAGATAAATGGTCTCTGATATAGACTAAATTATAGGGTTCGTTGCGCTTGCCTCGTTGCGGTACTGGCGAGAGGTAGGGAGCATCTGTTTCGAGCAAAATATGGTTGATGCCTATAGGCTTGATTATCTCCCCAAGATTGGCATTTTTGTATGTCACTACGCCTCCGATACCAAGATAAAAACCCATATCGATAGCTTTGCGTGCCTCCTCTACTCCACCGCCAAAACAGTGGAATACGCCTCGAATAGTTTTG
Organism: Candidatus Aphodosoma sp.; assembly: GCA_045615085.1. Taxonomy (GTDB): domain Bacteria; phylum Bacteroidota; class Bacteroidia; order Bacteroidales; family Paludibacteraceae; genus Aphodosoma. Next base: position 1,309 of record JAZLEE010000165.1, read on the forward strand.
CTTTTGAATCGATTGAGAACTTTGAAAGTTTCGGCATGAGCTTTACGAATATGCAAGATTACAGGCAAATCGAGCGAGATTGCCCAATCGAGTTGTTGTTCGAGTGCGCGTTCTTGTTCAGCTTCGAATGTTCGGTCCCAATAGAGGTCAAGTCCTACTTCACCGATAGCTTTGTAGGTTTGTCCACCACGGAGGGCATCCTCTACTCTACGCAACTCAGTTTGCCAATCATCATTCACACTTGTTGGATGAAGGCCCATTGCCATAGCTGTGAAGTCGGGATATTGTTTGTGGCATGATTGCATCTCATCAATAGTAGATGCATCGACATTGGCAAGGAGTACCTTACTAACACCAGCATCAATCGCACGCGAGATGACGTCGGCACGGTCGTCGGCGTATTCGGGTCCATATATATGAGAATGAGTGTCTATCATTAGTCTTTTAGTTCGTCGAGAAGGGCTTCGGCATCGTCGAGAGAGTTGAGTTTGCCGACGTCGATCATACGGAGATTGTCTTGTACGACTCCATAGATTTCTTGTTCGTGTGCATTGTCGAGATAGAAATCTATGATAGAAAATTTATCGGGATAGTTTGCCATCAACTCGCAGATGCGTGGGTCGATGACATGAATGCCAGAGAATGCAAGTTTCTTGCATTTTGCGACATCTATATTTGAATAAGGTGATTTGACTTCGCCTGTTGCAATATTGGTCCAACCGACAAGGCGCATATCGTCGTTAAAAAGGAGATAGCGTTGTGTTTTGCGGTCGCTAACTAGGAGGGTTGCCAATGAAGTTGGTTTGTGCAAAGCCAAGAGGTTTTGCACATCGACATTTGATATGATGTCGACGTTGTGAACTACGAATGGGTTGCCATTGAAGAGTGGTTGTGCGTGTTTGATTGCACCACCAGTTTCGCGCAAAAGGTCGCGCTCGTCGGAAATTGCCAACGAACCAAAGTCGCTACGATCGGAAAGGTACTCCTCTACTTGCTCAGCAAGATGGTGAACATTGACAATGAAGTCGTTGATGCCTTGAGATTGTAGGCATTCGATGACATGCTCGATTAGTGG
>JAZLEE010000166.1:0-4961 GCA_045615085.1 Candidatus Aphodosoma sp.
CGAGATACATCTCGTTACTCGCTATTTACTACTAACAACACTCCGCCGGAGTAAAATCTGTGTAATCCGTAGAGCTATCAAGTTCCTCCCCTAAGTTAGGGGAAAATTGCGAGTAAACGAGAGCAGAGAGAAACTTGTTTCTACTATGCCGAGTGCAAGCAATTTCGGCGAAGCCAAAGTGTCCGTAGGACGGAGGGGTCTGTTATTCGTGTAATCTGTGCAATCTGTGGGAGGAAAAAACATCTGAGAGAAACAAATTCTCTGTGGGAGAAAAAAACATCAGGGGGGAAACAAAACAATAATCTTATGTCAAAATCCAAAAACAAATATTACGTAGTCTGGCGAGGCCGACTCACAGGCATTTTTGAGTCGTGGGACGAGTGTCGTAAGCAGACTGAAGGCTACGAAGGGGCGCAATACAAAGGCTATGCAACGCGCGAGGAGGCTGAGGCAGCTCACCGCCTGAACTACTGGCAAGCCGTCAAACAAACCACCGACAGCCCAGCCACCACTCCTCATTCCTCACTCCTCATTCCTCATTCAATAGTTGTTCCGTCTCTGTCGGTCGATGCAGCATGCAGTGGCAATCCAGGGTTAATGGAGTATCGAGGGGTAGACACAGCCACAGGACGCGAGATATTTCATTTAGGGCCCTATCCCGATGCCACCAACAATATAGGTGAATTTTTGGCATTAGTACATGGGTTAGCATATATGAAGCAGCGCGGGTGGAACTATCCTATCTATTCCGACAGCGTCAGTGCCATAGCCTGGGTGCGAGGCAAGAAGTGCAAAACCCAACTCGCCCGCACCGAGAAGAACATCCCCGTCTTCGACCTCATCGCACGCGCCGAGCGTTGGTTAGCGAGCAATCAGTATAGCAACAAAATCCTCAAATGGGATACTCCTAATTGGGGTGAAATACCGGCCGATTTTGGTAGAAAATAGATATAAAAAAGAGATGCAAAATAGGTTTTGCATCTCTTTTTTATAGTTTGTATATCAAAATTGTAACGCAAGACCAACTCCTGTAGGGCTGATGCCAAAGTTGAGAGATAAATTTTGATTATTGTATTTTTTGTAGGCATTATTCATTTTGTATCGTCCAACAATAATCGTTGGAATAGATGCTAATGTAGTCATTGAGCCTAAAGTAATAGTTGCCGATCCAGCCTCATAAGCTCCGTATGATAGCAATGATAATCCTACTCCGTTCAGAGCAATACCACCAGCAAATAGCCCCCAACCAGTATAATTAATAGTTTTACCTTTGCGGTACTCTTTATATGCCACATCACATGTATTTTTCAATACATCTGCCATTTGCGCGCGTTGAAAAAATTCACCTTTGTGATAATAATTTCGTGTTGTAAGTCTGAAAATTTGGTTATATGATTCACTCTCAAAATACTCATTCATTTTTGAATAGTAAACAGTAGTTCCATTTTCAAGTTCAATAAAAGCAATTTCATCGGCATATAGAAGAAATAGCGGACCTTGTGGTATATCAATATTGAAATATTCTACCTCTGTCGACGAACTCTTCATCACCTTCGCACGAATAGAAGCCCCATCAGTTAAGACAATAATATCATGTGCAAACGAAGCAAAAGTTGCAACAAAAACAAAGGCAATGAGGATAAATAGTTTTTTCATGGCGATATGATTTTAAGGATTGTTTTTGTAGATTAGATTAAACATTTTCAGAAAAGTTTAATCTATTTTATATACATAATTTTAATTTGAAAAAGTTGCATTATAAAAAAAAGTATTACCTTTGCACTATAAAATTAATTAGAATAGTAGGTTATTATGAAACGTTTATTTTCTCTCGGCTGTTTAATATTTGTTGTAACAAGCATTATGGCATATACACCTATTGTGGTTGAGGGATATAGTTGGAACGTAGTTTGTCATGCCGAATATTTTGGTGATGATATTGAGAGATATGTCACCCACATTGAAAAAATTGAAGGTGATTCAATTATCAATGGCGTTACTTATAAAAAATTATGGAGTTATTATCCTGCTAATCCTGAGGCACGCACTCTAAAAGGTCTATTACGTGAAGATATTTCAGAGGAAAAGGTTTGGGCTTATGGCAATGGTTTAGAGGCTTTAATGTATGATTTTGGTGTAGCAGTGGGCGATACTATTTCGCTCTTGCATTGGTTGCATGAAATGAAAAGCATTAGTCCTGAAGAGATTAAAGAAGTTCAGAAGGATTTAATTGTAGTAGATATCGAAATGGTAACAATTGCCGATTTAGAACCAATCAAAAAACTAACATTGCGAAGAGCGAAGGGACTAGCCCAATACACCTTCTCTATTTATGAGCGATTTGGCTATCTATCTGGTTGGACAATTACCCCTTTTGCAGAAGTAGACGGTGGCGGTAGCAATAGTGTGATATGTGCTTTTGATGCAAATGGTGAATTGCTTTTCAAAAATACAACAGGTAATGCTATATTAGACGCAGATCAAGATTGTGTTGTTGATACATCATTCACAATCAACCGCAAACCATATAAACCAATGGCATTGCCTAACTATAGTTGGAATATAGTCAATCGTCGTGTTCATCTTGATGGTAGTAATACAATTGAATATAAAACTTATAAAGAAAAAATAGGCGATTATGAATATGTCGATAACAAACTTTATTGGACTCTTTATCGTAGCACCGACGACGATTTACTTGAATATGAATTCATTGCTCATATTAAGGAGAACATAGATAATCGTAAGGTGTCGGCTTTAATCGACGGGAAAGAGTATCTACTCTATGATTTCGACTGCGAAGTTGGCGACACAGTCAAGGTGTTAAAATCTCTTGCAAGTGCCAAAATAGCCCCTGAACTAATAGAAATGACAATTAAAGATATCTCTAAAATAGAAGATTTAACAGGTGATACAATCCGAAAATTTGTTGCCACTATCGAAGATTATCCCGACGATGTTGTCTATTATGAACGCTACGGCTCAGAGCATGGTTGGTACACCCGACCTTACGATGGTATAGAGGGAGGAGGCATCGACTTTTTGTTTTGTGCATGGGGATTTCAACAAAACTATCTATTGTTCAAACCCGACCTTAACAACGAATTAGACCAAATCAATGATTGCTATCTAAAAGGCATAAACACTAACACTCCTGCTATCATAATTGATTCGCAAACAATATCTTATGATTCAAAAAGTAGACTCCTCCAATTTGATATTGACGATGTAAGAAATGTGAAAATTTATGACCTCATGGGCAAAAAACTTGTTGATGTAACACTTAATCCAAGCAGGAGACAACTTACTTGGGATTTGAATGTAGGTGTTTATGTTGTCAATATATCTACTACTAATTGACGAATCTATCAATCTAAGATAGTTGTGAAATAGGATTATATAATGTAGAGACGCAATATATTGCGTCTCTTTTTTGTTATATATTATTTCCAAAAGTTACTCACTATCGTTCGTGACTTTGGTTACATTCGGCAATTTAGAGATTAATAAAATAGAAACAAATAAACATTTATTTTTTCAAATAAATATAATAAAAAAACAACCGACATCAATTCAAATAAATTTGATTGTGTCGGTTGTTTTTTATTATTTTTGCTAAAGCAAAAATTTTATTTGCCTTCTATTTTATTTTAGAAGATTGCTCTCATTAAGCACCAAAGTTGTCAAACATGAGGTTTTCGCGTGGAACACCAAGTGAATAGAGCATGTTTTCAACAGCTTTACTCATTGGACCAGGACCACACATGTAGTATTCAATGTCTTCTGGTGCATCGTGGTCTTTGAGGTATGTTTCGTAGATCACGTTGTGAACGAAACCAGGAGTATATTTAACAGCAGCAGCATCAGCAGCAGGGTCTGGACGGTCGAGCGCGAGGTGGAAGTGGAAGTTAGGGAACTCTTTTTCGATAGCCAAGAAGTCTTCGAGATAGAATACTTCGTTGAGCGCACGAGCACCGTAGAAGTAGTGCATTTCGCGGTCAGTAGTTTTCAATGTCTTAGTCAAGTGCATGATTTGTGCACGGAGTGGAGCCATACCTGCACCACCACCTACCCACATCATCTCTGCTTTTGAGTCGAAGATTGGGTGGAAGTCGCCGTAAGGGCCAGACATGATAACTTTATCCCCTGGTTTGAGCGTGAAGATATAAGAAGAAGCGATACCTGGCATTACATCCATGAAGCCACCACCTTGTTCTTTTGGTTTGAATGGAGGTGTTGCAATACGCACTGTAAGCATGATACGGTCGCCCTCAGCAGGGTAGTTGGCCATAGAGTAAGCACGGATAGTTTCTTCAGTATTTTCGCATTTCAAATCGAAGAGACCAAAGTTTTTCCAAGCATCTACATAACCCTCGCCAATGAGAGATTTGTCGATGTCTTTGTCATAATCCATTTTGAATTTAGGGATTTTGATCTGTGCATACGAACCAGGGATGAAGTCCATGTGTTCGCCAGCTGGCAATGCCACGATGAACTCTTTGATGAAGGTTGCAACGTTTTTGTTTGAGATAACTTCGCATTCCCACTCTTTAACGCCAAGAACTGATTCGTCAACTTTAAGAGCCATATCGCCCTTAACTTTAACTTGACAACCAAGACGCCAATGGTCTTTCACTTGTTTGCGTGTGAAGTGAACTGTTTCGGTAGGGAGGATTTCGCCACCACCTTCAGTTACTTGGCAACGGCATTGACCGCAAGAACCCTTACCACCACATGCAGATGGAAGGAATACGCCTGCATTTGCCATAGCGTTGAGAAGCGAACCACCAGCTGCGGCTTCTACCTCTTTTTCGCCATTGAGGGTAATCTTAACGTTACCCGAAGCTACTAAGTAGCGTTTTGCGACGAGCAACACGATTACAAGAAGGATGATTACCAAAAGGAATACTGCCAAACTTGTAAGTGTCGCCATTGTATTGATTTCTAATAACATAATTCTT
>JAZLEE010000167.1:0-4327 GCA_045615085.1 Candidatus Aphodosoma sp.
TCGCCAACGTGGTACAGTGCACAATCCTGGTGAAAACGTAGGTATCGGTAAAGACCATACTTTGTTCGCCCTCATTGATGGCACAGTTGTTTTCCGTAAAAAACGTAACAACAAATCATACGTTTCTGTAGAACCAGTTGCAGCTAACTAATTAGCCGTCACAGTTCAAGGAAAATCTTACAAAAATAGCCGCTTAACCCTATGTTAAGCGGCTATTTGTTTATAGTAGAGTGACATTTATTGTCTGTTTCACATTTCAATATAGATGTAATCACTCTTCTACTACATCGAAATCTTCTTTGCTTACGCCACAAATCGGACAAGTCCAATCTTCAGGCACATCTTCGAATTGTGTACCTGCAGCAACACCATTATCCGGATCGCCTACCTCTGGGTCATACACCCAATGACATACTGAGCATTCATACTTTTTCATAATCTTTTTCAATTTTAAGGTTAAACACTATTTTTTTAATAACAATTTGTCAATCATCTCTTTCAACTTCGACTTAGGCAAAGCTCCTTGTTGAAACATAGGATTCTCGCCCATCGGTATGAATATCAAAGTTGGAACCGAACGCACACCAAAGAAGCGAGCCAATTCCTCTTCATCTTCCACATTCACCTTATAAATATCCACCTCACCCTCATATTCTTTAGCAAGCTCTTCAATCGTAGGCAAAAGCATACGACATAGACCACACCATGAAGCATAAAAGTCAATCAACGCAGGCTTATCGCCCAAAAATTTCCATTCACCCGAAGGAGTATTTTCATAATCCATCACTCGGCGGAGAAATCCACCTTTAGTTAAATTTATTGCAGACATAATATTAGATTGTTTTAGATTTATATTTTTGTTTGTCAACAATATCACTGCAAATATAATGCAAATCTACGATTCTGCCAAAACAAAGTCCCCCAAAAATAGATAATTATGACTTTTCATCATATTTTCTTAATAAACACTAATAGTTTGATAGAAAATTCACTTTTTTTTAGTAACTTTGCCAAAGATAAAACATCGCACTATGATAGTATTCAACACAACATTCTCAATACACGAATCGGTAACCGCACGTTGCCTCAAATATATTCAAACAGAGTATATTCCGAATATGCTCGACGACGGATTCGTCAATCCCCTACTACTAAAAATCCATAACGAATCGACCGATGGCTATCACAACTATGCTGTGCAACTATATGCCCCATCACTTGAGTTCATACAAGATTGGCGAGAAAAGATGGAACGAGAATATACTCAAGACCTTCGTGCCCTCTTTGGCGAGCAAGCACTCACATTTAGCACAATAATGGAAAGTATATAAAATGAGGAATGAGGAGTGAGGAATGGGGAATTTTTGTGGCAAGCAAAAGTCTAGAAACTTAATTATACTCTCTTATAGAAAAAATTGAGAAATGAATAATCAAACACCAAAAATAACTCCCGAACGCATAATCTTGGGTATCGACCCGGGCACTACTGTTATGGGCTATGGGGTGATACGCGTTGTGGGCAAAAAGGCAGAGTTGATAACTCTCGGAGCAGTGGATTTGCACAAATTAAAAGACCACTATCTCACACTAAAAGAGGTATTCAACGCCGTGACTGCGCTGATAGAGAAATACCTGCCAGACGAAATGGCCATCGAGGCTCCATTCTTTGGAAAGAATGTGCAATCGATGCTCAAACTTGGTCGTGCACAAGGAGTTGCCATCACTGCCGCCCTACTTCGCGACATACCTATCACCGAATATGCACCGCTAAAAATCAAAATGGCAATCACAGGCAATGGTTCGGCAAGCAAGGAGCAAGTGGCAAGTATGCTCGAACGCATGTTGCACATACCTAAAGAGATGATGCCTAAACACTTAGATGCAACAGACGGATTGGCAGCAGCCTATTGTCATTTCTTACAATCTGGTCGTCCTGAAAATACAAAGAGATATTCGAATTGGAAGGACTTCATAGCCAAAAATCCTGATAAAGTTGGATAGTTTTTTTTGAAACTAAAAGACAGGAGAACTTGTTCTCGTGTAAAACGTAAATTACTATAAATTAATCATAAATAATTTATAAACAATTAATGACAATTTACGTTAAATGAAGGGATCAAGATGTTTTGATTTTTACGAAATCTAATTTTATTGAGATACACCATATAGAAAAGAACAGCCCCGAAGCATGCTTCGAGGCTGTTTTTGTATCTACATATAAATAGATTTATTCCGTAAATTCGATAATAGTACCAGTTACAACCGCTGTACGTTGGCAATAAATACCCCAAACAACTTGTTTTACAGAAACTGCAGTTGTTACATTAATAATAGTTTGACTACCAGTGAGATTTGCTTTTTCGTACATATCAGAGATAGCACTATTCATCAAAGATTTTTGAGAGAAGCCACCAATACCTAATACATAAGTTGCTGACCATTCACCTTTAGCAATACCTACTACTTTGAAATTATTTTCTAACAAGCGCACCTCAGTTTGAGTTGGAACATAACTTGGATACATTGTTGCATTCAAACCTGTTGCAACACCACAACTTGAGAATAAAACTACTGATAAACAGCACAAAAGAAGATATTTAAGTGTTTTCATGATAAGGTCCCTTAATACGTGTCGGGCACAACTTTTAAAAATAATATAAATTAAGTAGATACAAAAAAAGCGAGAACTTAACTTTCTCGCTAGTAGCAGGTATTTGGCGTGACCTTGAATGTACGAATAAGTTAAGCCCACGCATTATACGCAATGGGCATTCTTGAACTTATTCCTTCACATTCGTAAATCGCCAAATTTAACTACTAGAAGAAATGAGCAAAAATGCTATAACTACCCGAGAACAATGCCCGAGAATATGTGGATGCAAAGGTAGGTATTATTTTTGAATTAAACAAGAGATTAACAAGTTTTTTTATGCGTTTGGCATAAGAATTGCCTTTTTAGATATGATAATAAACTTTTAGTTATGAAAACCTTAATCTTACTTATTATGTTACAATTTACGTTGCCTCCGTTGCCTTATGGGTATGAGGCGTTGAAACCATCGATTAGCGAGGAGACGCTTCGCTATCATCACGACAAGCACCACTTGGCGTATGTGAATAATCTGAACAAGTTGATTAAAGGCACCGAATATGAAGATGCCGAACTGCTTGACATTGTGCGCCATGCCAAAGGTAGTATATTCAACAATGCGGCACAAGTGTGGAACCATACGTTCTATTTCGAGCAATTCGGCAAATGTAGACCTATCAAGGGGAAATTGGCAGAGGAGATTGTGCGTAAATGGGGGTCGATAGATAAATTCAAAGAGGAGTTTGTGGCTGCAGGCACTTCGCTATTCGGCTCAGGTTGGGTGTGGCTCGTGTGCGATAGGAATGGCGAGTTGAGCATAGTTGCCAAACCTAATGCTGGCAATCCGATTACCGAAAACCATACACCTCTGATGACTTTCGACGTGTGGGAACATGCCTATTATATCGACTACCGCAATCTTCGTGGCGACTATCTTAATGCACTTTGGGATATTTTGGATTGGCACATGATTGAAGAGAGATATATCTATTTCTTCGATTTTTGAAAGGCAGAGAATTAGTATAGGTCAAGTGCAGATTGCTGTATAGTATATTTATAGTATGTTTATAGTATATTTATCCTATATTTATAGTATGTTGAAGGTTACTGTTGGGTAGGAGCAGATAGAAACTATAGTAGCAATAGGGACTATAGGCTGCAATAGCAATAGCAAATAATCATAAAGCGCAAATTAGCAACAAAAAAAGAAGGACAACCGATTGGTTGTCCTTCTGATGTTTATGTAATTAGTCTTTATTTAGTAAGATTTGCTATAGTCACTAGGTGACAAGCTACAACGCCAGCCGTTTCGGTACGAAGGCGCGCATCGCCAAGTGTCACGGCACGGAACGAGTTGCGAAGTGCGAGTTCGACTTCCTCTTCTGAGAAATCACCTTCAGGACCGACCATAACAACTACATCACCAGTTGGTTGACATGCATGGAGGAGATGTTGCTTAGGTTGGTCGTAGCAATGAGCAATGAAGAATTGAGAGTTGAGAGTTGAAAGTTGAGAATTACAGACCCCCTCCGCCCCTTGGGCTCGTCCCCCTAACTCAGGGGGACAGTTTTGAGCAATAAACTCTTTTGCCGTAATCATCGGATTAAGGCGAGGAACATAGGCTTTGAGGCTCTGCTTGGCTGCCGAAACGAGGATTTTTTCGATACGCTCGGGTTTAATGACCTTGCGTTCGGAATAGCGACAGCAGAGCGGAGTGAGTTCGTCGAAACCTATCTC
>JAZLEE010000168.1:0-1726 GCA_045615085.1 Candidatus Aphodosoma sp.
CGCAAGACTTCAAAACAGTATATGAACTCAAACCAGCCGAGTCGCGCCTCACATCTTTCTCTGTGCTATTTGCCCGTTGGAAAGGCGACATTGACGAATTCATTCGCGGAGCCGAAGCGCTATCATCTCTCAATGCCAATAGCCGCATCCTCATTGCCGAGGCATGCTCTCATGCACCCCTTGCCGAAGACATTGGACGCGAAAAAATACCTGCCCTAATTCACAAAAAAATTGACCCTAATATCCAAATTGACATTATCTCTGGCAACGACTGGAAAGAAGATTTATCGCAATACGACCTCATAATTCACTGCGGAGCATGCATGATTAATCGCGCCCAAATGTTAAATAGAATTAAAAGTGTTAAATCTTCCAAAACAAAAATAACAAATTACGGTATCACTATTGCATATCTCAATGGCATTATTAACAAAATAATATGGTAAAAAGAAAAACATTTTTTTCTTTATTTATCAAAATAAATAAATCGTGTATCAAAAAGAACAACACACTTTTACTCTTAGAAAAACAGGTCAATATTTAACAAAAAAGATTTGTCAATATCGTCAAAAAATTATAAATTTGCAAAAACAAACAAACTATTTTACACTCAAAAATTATTAGCAAATTTATAAAAAATGCAAACTGACAACATCACAGACTTAAAAGACCTCTGTAGCACATCAAGATCTTCTATCGCTGTAGAAGCAATCAGCATCGAAAAGCCTAAATATACCTCTACAGTGGAAGGTGTGAACAACTATGAATTAATCTATATTACAGAAGGGGAATGTACATGCGAGATATCACACAACGCAAAGACAACTATATCCAGAGGCGATTGCATATTGCTCAAATCAGGTTCAAAAATCAAATTGTCTCTCTCAAACAATCAAACAACTATTTTTTATAGAATCAAAGCATTAGGAATACAATTTTCATTCTTTATCCAACAAATAGATACACTCAAAAACAATACAATATTCAATATAGGTCAGAATGTAGTGATTGAAGGCATTATTCAAAACATGGTGCAAATTGCCAGTGAGAATAAAAAAGGCGCAGAAGTCCTACTCGATACATCTGTATTCCATATTCTCGGCATCATCAACTACAAAACACTAAACTACCACGACCGCGAAGCCCCTATTGTCGAGAAAATCAACATAGCAAAAGAAATACTTCGCAATGATGTCGAAGCCCAAATTAGCCCAGAGACCATTGCTCATCAACTTGAAATAAGCTACTCTCTTTTCCGCCGCGAATTCAAAAATTTCGTGGGCGTATCGCCATCTCAATACCAAATGGATATTCGCCTACAACGCGCGCAAGAATTACTCGTTACAACCAATCACTCGATTGCACATATTGCCGAAATGCTTGGTTTTACCGACACTGCCCAGTTCAGCACATTCTTCCGCAAACGCCAAAACATTACGCCTCGCGAATATAGAAAAAGAAATAGATAATATACGAAAAGAGATAGATTTTTTTAGAGTCTATCTCTTTTTTTTTCGAATATAATAAACCCATACCATCTCCGTTATTACAACACCTCACAAAAACTATTGCTTATGCTAAAAAGAATATTATTCACACTCACTATTGTTTTAACTACTATAATTGCTTCGGCTCAAGATATTGTTGTAGTAGGGCAAGTGCTATCTGCCGAAAACTCTCAACCACTCGAGGCTGCAAGCGTATGGTTCAAAGGCACAAACATAGG
>JAZLEE010000169.1:0-9938 GCA_045615085.1 Candidatus Aphodosoma sp.
GCATTTACAAGCTCAAATCGTAATGCTACAGTGATGAATCCAGATAGCGCTACTATTGGCGTTTATAACAACTTCAAACTTGAAGCTTCTTGCGATGCTAAAGTGAAAGTTTCTGTTATTGGTACTGTAAGTGACTACAAAGGCACTCGTCAACTCAACTACATCTCTCACGAGGTTTATGTAGCTCCTGAAGCTCCTGCTGCTCCTGTATTCACTCCAGATGCTTGCGAATTTGCTAGTGTTATTTCTGTTGCTCTCTCTTGTGCTACTGAAAATACTGAAATTCTTTATACTATTGCTTATGCAAAAGATGAAGAAGGTAGCGAAGAAGGCGGTGAAGAAGGTGGCGAAGCTGCTCCATTGACTCTCGAAGGTGAAGAACTTTATGTCGCTCCATTCGAATTGAGCGAAACTGCTACTGTTACTGCTTATGCTCGTTTGACTAATGCATTTGATTACAAAGGTGGTTATGTAGAATCAGAAGTAGTTACTGCTATCTATACTCTTAACCCTGAAGTTGGTGTTGAAAACGTAGAACTTGCTGCTCTTGTTTATGCTAACAACGGTATGATCTATGTTGAAACTGCAGAAGGCAACATGGTTGAAGTATTCACAGTTCAAGGTCAATGTATCTTTGCTGCTGAAGCTACAGCTAATGTTACTGCTATCAACGCTCTTAATGCTGATGTTGTTCTCGTTCGCGTTAACGGCAACACAGTTAAAGTTTCTGTAAAATAATCTCTTTAGATTATAAATAATTATAAGAGGCTGTGCCATTTGGCTCAGCCTCTTTTTTTTGTATGTATCATCTCTTAAAGTCAATCATGTAGAGGTATATTACCACTTTTATAGGTCGTTATTACCCCTATATTCAAAGAGATATTGTTTAACCCATAAGAGTTATATCTATGAATCAAGAATTATATAAGTCTATGCTATCCCTTTTTTGAAATGGAGTATAAATATGATAAATATAATTCTTATATCATATTCTTTTGTCTAATAGGTTATAATTTTAGAGGATATTAATATGCTTTATTTGTATCCGCTAAAAAATCAGGACAAAAAAATGCTCGACTACTGGTATTCAGCAGTCGAGCATTTTATAATTTTTAATTTCTACGATAATCGAGAAAATAGAGGTTTACTTGTATTTTTGAGTGTAGCAGAAACTAACACGAGTGTTAATTCTCAATTCTCAATTACTTCGCAGGTATTTCTCCTGTCAAAGCATTTAAGAAGTCAACAATTTGTTCAGCTTCTTTTTCGCTAACAGTTTCATTTGTTTGATATTTCACCATTGCATTCACAGCGTCAAGTAGAGTCGCTTGTGTAGCATCGTGGAAGTATGGAGCAGTAAGAGCCACATTGCGCAATCCAGGAGTCTTGAATCTGTGGTCGAAGAATGTGCTTTCTTCTTGTTTACCACGACCATAATCCTCTTCTGTAAGTTCTGTGCCACGATCAGCAAAATATTCAGCGCGTGTACCCATATATTCGTATGTCAAACCGCCAAGGTTTACACCTGCGTGGCACGTAGCGCAACTATTTTCTTTGAATAATTCATATCCAGCTATCTGTTCTGTTGTCATAGCCTCTGCATTACCTTTGAGATATAGGTCGAATGCCGAATTTGGAGTGATTAATGTTTTTTCGTATTCTGCTATAGCATCACAAATATTCTCTTCTGTTACCCCCGATGGATATATTTCAGTGAATGCTTTTACAAATTCGTTGTCAGCCGACAATATTGTTTCAATGTCTCTCCAGTTTTTATGGCCCATTTCCACTGGGTTTGTTGGAGGTCCAGCTGCTTGTGCTGCTAAATCTGCTGCACGACCATCCCAGAATTGTACAAAATTGAATACTGCATTGAATACTGTAGGAGCATTGATACCTCCAAATTGTCCATCTACACCTTCCGAGAAAGGTTTATTATCTGTTCCACCTTTGCTCAAATCGTGGCACGAAGCGCAAGAGATTGTATTATCCACCGAGAGGCGAACATCGTTATATAACATACGACCCAATTCTACTTTTGTAAGGTCAACTGGCAATGCATCAGGTATCACTTGCACTGGCTCATTAGCATATTCTGCAGCTGCCAATCCATTATAATGATGTTCTGCACGATATGTTTCAATCCAATTGAGCATCATCTCTTTTTCTACATTGTTCACTTCCGAACCCCAATGCACTAAATAATATTTAGCAAGAGGCATGGTGCCGTTAGCAAATGAGTATTCCAATTTATTGATAGCAACTTCATCAATAGCATCTCCGTTTTCAATTGCTTTTATCACTGCCTCTGCGTCGAACTCACGAATAGCTCTTGCTGCATCGTCTTTCACTACAGGACCAATAACAGGGAACTCTGCATAGAATGGCAATTGTGGTGCGTGAGCATGGCAAGCCACACATTGTCCCAATTCCAATACTTTATGTGCTTGTGCATTAGCATCTAACGATTTGTCAGGTGCTGTGTTAGCAAATTTATACCCCAATACTATTGCAACTGCCAAAAGTAGGGTAATACCTAAGATTGTTTTGATTTTCATACCTAAATAATGTTTTAGATTATAATTCTGATGCAAAAATAGTGGAAATATTTCATTTATACAAATATTTCCACTATAATTTTCAAGATTTTTCAATCCTTAATCTTCTAATCTTTTATGTTTTCGCACCTTGGAGCATCAACCACCGCAGCCGGCGAAGCATCAATTACCGCACTATTGGCTTTTAAGTCTTTCATATTCACCACTGTTGCCGAGGCTAATTTTGCTTCTAGCATCTCACATTCTCCCCACACATTCACCACTGCAGCCGATGATGCATCTATGTCTAATTTAGAGCATTTTACTCCTATGCTCACCACTGCAGCCGATGCAATGTCTAATTCTAAATTGCTTGTTGTCAGTATATTGCCATAGTTTGACAATACACTCGCATTTCCAACCTCTATCTTGTGTAATTCCGAGCAATAGTGCACCATAATTTTCTGTTTTTTGTTCAGTTGTTCAATAGGCATCTCACTGCCTATTTTCAATTTTCCCTCTTCAATAGCAACTTTCGTATTGCGCATATTTGTAGCTAATCCTTTAACTTCTATGTAGTTGCAAGTATCAGTCACAAGGTGCACATTCATTGCCTCGTCAATCTCAATCTCATTAAACATTACACCTCTCAGTCTCTCCTCCGTAACAATATCCTCGTCCAACAAAAGCACAAAGTCATTTTCCTCCCAATTTCTCAACGCATTCACTACATTGGGTACATTCAATATCAATGAGTTAATCGATACGATTACTGCTACAATCCATACTATAAACCAAAACCATCCCCATCCTTTTTTGCGAGGAGTTTTGTCTCTGCGAATCAATCTCGCTGTTGCAATAATTATCGAAACTATCGGAATCAAGCAAGCTACAAGTGTCGAAGTTATAAATATTATTAATGCGTTATTGCCCTGACTCATAGGCATAAAACCGCTCATTGCTACGCCCAATGCACTGCCACCGCCTACAATAATTCCCACAAGGGCAACTATCAGTGCACCTATTACAAATGCTCCAATCACGATAAAAACCAAACCTACTATAATAGCAGCAATTCTGAACAACCACATCACCACATCGCCCAATCTCGAACCAATTTTGCCTGCCGATTCTTTGAATTTTTCGCTATTAAGGTACTCTTTAATATTTTCAATCGAAGGTTCAATGCCTTGCATCTCAAGTTTCTGAGCTGTAGTTTTGGCCTCTGGTGCAATCAACCATACTAATAAATAAATAGGAATCAACCATCCAAAAATAGTGATAGCCAACAGCACAAATATCAATCGCACAATTGTCACGTCAAAGCCCAAATAAGCAGCCAAACCCGCTGCAACACCACCTAACACCTTATTCTCGCTATCGCGATAGAATTTGCGATGACGTTTGCGTTCATTTTTCGATGGCTCTTCTTTTTCTATATCATTAGTGCCACCTCCAATCTCTTCTGCAGTGCCAAGTTGTTCTATTGCTCGTTCTACTTGTTCAATCGTAACTACATTCTTGTGTTCGCGTTGCAATCCTTCTCCAAACAATTCGGCCAAGCGTGCCTCAATGTCATTCATCACCTCTTTACCCTCCTCATTTTCAAACTTAGTCTCCAATTTTGCAAGATACTCTTTCAGAGTGTCATAAGCGTCCTCGTCTATGTTAAACACAACGCCCGATAAATTGATAGTTAATGTCTTTTTCATTTTGTAATAATTTTATCATTGTCCAACGTACATTCTTTCATAGGTGTATTTTTTACATATCTCACAGCTTTTTCGATCTCGCTATAAGCTTCTTCCAATTCGTTCAAAAACTCAAGCCCTTTTTCTGTGAGACTATAATATTTTCGTGGCGGACCCAATGTCGACTCCACCCAAATATAGTTCACCAACTCGTTTAGTTTCAATCTCATTAGCAGAGGGTATAGTGCACCTTCCACTACAATAAATTCACCTTCCTTTAGCATATTAATCAAATCCGACGAATATGCAGGATGGTCCTTCAAACAAAGCATAACCAAGTATTCCAAAATACCCTTACGCATCTGCGCTTTAATGTTATTATCACCAGCCATATTATGTACAATTTAGAATTATGATTAAAAATATATATTTGAAAAGTATATCCCATTCCTCATTCCTCATTCCTCATTCTCTTATTTTTTTGCAAAGTTACTATAAAACTTTGTACTTTGCAATACAAAATACCTACTTTAACTAACTTTAACACTATGTATGCTATAATTAAGCCATATCTTAAATATACTATAAATATAGGATAAATATACTATAAACATACTATAAATATACTATAAACATACTATAATTCAATCTTCACTCATTCTCATCTCTCTCTTTCCTAAATGTTTCAATCCTCTATTTTTTTTGCTAATACTCATGTTTTTTGATTTTTTTCAATTTAAATCTCTAAATTTAAATATAAAAAAACAAAAAAAATACCCCTAAAGTTTGTGTATATCAAGAAAATGTAGTAATTTTGTGCTCTAAAACATAGTTATAAAACATAGTTATAAAACATATTTTAATGGTAAAAAGTTCACTCAAGGGCTTGCGACCTATCGACGAGATGTCGGATATATGGTCTGCACTTACACATGAAGAGCGTATGTATCTTCGCGAAAATACTAAATATCAGGAATTTAAGAAGAATGAACTGATTTATAAAGAAGGCGAAATTCCCGAATATCTCTACTGTGTAATAGCCGGAAAAATCAAGATTTTTAAGGATGGAGTAGGTAGTCGTCAGCAGATTTTACGCTTCGTTAAAGAGGGCGAAAATTTCGCTTATCGTGCCTATTTTGCAGGTGGTCGATACGTAACTTCTGCATCTGCACTCGAAAGTGTCAAGGCTTATGCTGTTCCTTTGAACGTAATTCGTCAGATTCTTGAGTCTAACAATCGTCTTGCTATGACATTTATTGCCAATCTTTCAGCCGATCTTGGCGATATCGATTCGCGAATTGTTAGCCTCACACAAAAACACATTCGTGGCCGTCTTGCCGAAGCTTTGGTTATCTTAATCGAAACCTACGGCATCGATCCTGAAACTAAGTTCCTTAAAGGCTTCCTTTCTCGCGAAGACCTTGCTGGCTTTGCCAACATGACTGCATCTAATGCAATCCGCACCCTCGCCGCATTCAACAACGAGGAGATGATTGAGTTGGTTGGCAAAAAAATCAAAATTCTTAACGAATCCACTTTGCGCAAGGTTAGTGTATTGGGCTAATCCTTAATTACTTACCACAGCCTATATGAGCAACACCGAAATACAAAAAATTATCAAAGAGGTATCTCGCTTAATCGACACCAAATTGTTCGCTCTTGTTTTTGTGCGTCTACGCCTTCTACTTAAAGAGTTGCAACAATGGTGGGCTATCTCTCGTTGCGACGAGTTGGAGGCTCTCTTCAGCCAAATGTTGCGCTATGCATTTGGCGATTATGATGATCCCGACCGCTCTCGTATTGTTGCTCAGTTACAAGACGACCTATATCTTTTGCTCGATGATATTCAAGATGCCTTAAATGCTAAGTTTAGTGCAACTTATGATTATCAACAACGCCGTATCGAAACCATTTCAACTGTTGATTGGGCTACTATTACCGATGTTTTACAACTAACTGATACTACCTATACCGAGCAAAAGACCGAAACATTGAGTTGTGCTTTTCGTTCTGTATGGCTCGATACTCGAATCTCAAGCGAACGTTACAATCAGTTGATTTCCTTTTTTACTGATGCATCAATCGAACCTACAGCGCAACAAATGCTTCTTTCTGCTTTGATGCTCAAAGGTTTGCGTGTGTATGATGTTGCGGTTCTCAATATTTTTATCGAGCAATCTCGTGCTAACGAACCTCGCCTACGTGCTCGTGCCGTAGTGGGACTTCTAATGGTTTTAGGTCATTTTTCTACTCGTGTTGCACGCGATTCTAAGCTCTCTTCTATGCTTCAAACTCTTTTTGCCGACGCGGCATTTATTGCAGATGCCGAAAAGGCTTATAAACATATAATCAATACTTTTGGTACAGACAAGGTTACAAAAAAGATTACTACCGAAATCTATCCCGAAATCTTTAAGTCAGGTGCCAAATTCCAACAAATGCTTCAAGACGAAGGTGCCGACCCTCTCAACGACGAGGAGTTCAATCCTAAGTGGGAGAAGGCATTGATGGACGACGAAGGTGTCTCTGCCAAACTTCGCGAGTTTGGCGATATGCAGCAGCAAGGTGCCGATGTCTATATGAGCACTTTTTCAAGCATGAAGGGCTACACCTTTTTTAATAACATAGCCAATTGGTTTATGCCATTCGATGTTAAGCAGATAGATGTGGCTCGTCAAATGTCTGACATGCCCGATCTATTGCGCTTTTTTGCCGAATCCACTCATATCTGTAGCTCTGATAAATACTCTTTCTTTTATAGTATTGCTCAAATTCCAGTCGCCAATTTCAAATCAATGATGTCCGGTATGGGGGCTGATGCCGAGGCTGTTCGCGAGGATATCGACTCTGAAGATTGGAAACGCAATAACGAAAACATTTATGCCGTTGAGGTACGCAATTATGTGCTCGATATTTTCCGTTTTTATCGATTATATCCACGTCGTGCCGATTTCACCAATCCATTCAATTCTATCGATAAGTTCGACAAAAATGGTTTTATTTTTTCTCTCTTACCTCAAGAATTGAAAAAATCAATATGCAAATATCTTTTCGAAGTGGAGCATTTCCTCGAAGCTTTGCCACTATTTGAATATCTCGATGCTCAGCAAGTGTGGGATGCCTATTTCTATCAGCAAATGGGCTATTGCTATCAGCAACTAACTCGTTGGCGCGAGGCTCTTGATTGTTACGAGAAAGCCGATCTTCTCGAGGCTGATGATATTTGGACTCTCAAACGCAAAGCTCTCTGTTATCGCGAGTTAAATCTTTTCGACCAACTTGCCGATTGTTATGAGGCGATACTCCGACTCAAAGATGATGATTTTGCTACAATGCTCAATTATGCCAATTATCACCTTTCTGTGTTGGATTACGACCGTGCTCGAGCTCTTTATCACAAAGTAGAGTATCTCCGACCAAACAATTATAAGGCTCAGTCAGGTATTGCTCAGTGTGCTTTCCTTTTGGCGGATTATGATAAGGCAATGACCTATTATGATCGTCTTTCTCAGCACAAGGATTTTTCAATCGACGATGCCTTCTTTGCTGGTCACACTTTTTGGGCTTTGCAAGCCAAAGATATTGCTCGCGACTACTATCGTCGTGCTAAGTCTCTTTTAGAAAGCGACATAAAGTTTGCCGAAAAGATGATTGCTCATGCTTCCCATCTTCAACCTCTTGGTCTTTCCGACGAAGATATTCTTATTCTTATTAATCAAATACTAATGTAATTTAGAAAATATATCTATAATGTTTCATTCAAAAAACAAACAACTATGAAAAAAATTATCGCATCAAGCAATGCTCCTGCAGCAATTGGTCCTTACAGCCAAGCTAACCAAGTAAATGGTATGTTGTTCATCTCAGGTCAACTTCCAATCGATCCTGCTACTGGCAAATTCGTAGAAGGTGGCGTAGCTGAACAAACTCACCAATCTCTCAAAAACGTAAAAGCTATCCTCAACGAAGCTGGTTACGATTTCTGCGACGTAGTGAAAACTACTGTATTCCTTTCTGATATTGCTGACTTCGCAGCTATGAACGAAGTTTACAAACAATATTATCAAACAGAATGCCCAGCTCGTTCTGCTTTCGCAGTAAAAGCTCTTCCAATGGGTGCTCTCGTTGAAATCGAAACTATCGCTGGTAAATAATTTTTTTATACAGCAATCAAAGAAAACTTCATTTGCATATCATGGTGAATGAAGTTTTTCTGTTTTTTTTGAATTCTATTTTATCCTTGCTTTTGTTGTAATTTTCTCTTCGTTATGGCAGGTTTGTATATTCATATTCCATTCTGTACGCAAAAGTGCATCTATTGCGATTTCATGTCGGGCACCAATCTTTCGCTCCGACAAGATTTCATTGCCTCTCTTATTGCTGAGATGGACCATTATCTCGACTTTTTTGATTCTGATCCTATGCGTACTATCTATTTCGGTGGTGGCACACCTTCGTTATTGTCTGTTGCTGAACTCCAACAGATATATGATGTCATTGCTCAACGATGGAATGTTTCTGCCGTCGAAGAGTTTACTATCGAATGTAACCCCGACGACCTTACTGATGAATATTTGCTCCAATTACGTTCTCTCCCTATCAATCGTTTGAGTATTGGAGTTCAAAGTTTTTGTGACGACGAACTCCGTTGGCTCAATCGTCGTCATACAGCGCAAGAGGCTATCAATGCGGTTCAGCGTGCACAAGCCGTAGGTTTCCAAAATATAACTATCGACCTTATGTTTGCTCTCCCTGTGCAAACTATCGAGTCTCTCAACTACTCAATTAACCGAGCGCTTGAATTGAATGTGCAGCATATTTCTGCCTATTCTCTTATGTTTGAGCCCGACTCTAAAATCACTAAACTCATGCAGCTCGACCGCTTGCAACCTCTCGATGAGGATATTGCTGCTGATATGTTCGAACTACTCTCTACTCGCCTTACCTCTGCCGGCTATGAGCAGTATGAAATATCAAATTATGCTAAGCCTAATTTCCACTCTCGTCACAACTCAGGCTATTGGCATGGTATGCGTTATCTTGGCCTCGGACCAAGTGCTCACTCCTTCGATGGCGAAAAGCGTTGGTCCAACATTGCCCATACTATTAAATATAATTCTCAACTCTCAATTCAAGTCGAAGAATTGACCCTCGACGAACGTTTCAATGAATTAGTTTTCACTGCATTGCGTACCAAAATAGGAGTTGATCTACAAGACCTCCGTCTTCGTTTTGGCGAATTCCGTTATAATCAACTCTTACGTCAAGCCCAAAAGTATATGGATGCCGGCAATATGCACATATCCAGCAATCGTCTTGCCCTCACCCATAGCGGAATTTACATCTCCGACTCCATCATCTCCGACTTCATGATTGTATAAAACGCGAAGCCTAAAAATACGTGAAATCCGTACAGCGACTTTTGACGTACTCAAAGAGCGAATCGAAAAAAAAAGAAAGATATAAATCTGAGAAATCTGTGTAATCTGTGGGAGAAAAAACATAATGACAAAAATCTACCATTTAGTCTAAAATAAAACGCTGAAAATTAGTGTAAGAAATATTTTGCAGAATCAAAAAAATGTTGTAACTTTGCATCCGCTTTTCACGCTAGTCGTGTGATGGGAAATTTAGCCCTCTAAAAGAAAGCTAAAATTTTGAGTAACACATTTTTAAAAACAAAAACAAAACAATGAAAACATTTGAATTG